>CAJOQF010000290.1 GCA_905236295.1 uncultured Eubacterium sp.
AAAAAAGATGAAACCATTCAAGAAAAATGCGAGAAAAAATTGAAACTCCCGGAAAAATATGATAGATTACAAGTTGGGAGGGACTTATATGTACAGGAAATTTTGCGATACGTTGTCTGAGTGGTATAAGAAAAATAACCGGAAGCCTATGTTGGTAGTAGGTGCAAGGCAGACGGGAAAAACATGGCAGATAGAAGAGTTTTGCAAAAACTCTAAAGCCGGATATTTTAAGGTGAATCTTGAGGAACAAAAAGAGTATCTCTCAGCATTTGAGGGAAATCTGTCGCCCGAGGATATACTCGGAAGGATGGAGATGTTGTCGGGACAAAAGATAGACAGATCCGGTCTGATATTTATAGATGAGATACAGGAGAGTGAGCTTGCCATAACTGCACTCAAGTATTTCTGTGAAGCAAAAGAGGATTACCATGTTATAGGTGCAGGAAGCCTTCTGGGAGTGAAACTTTCGAGATTTGGGAATTCATTTCCGGTGGGTAAGGTCGAGATTTACAATATGTATCCTATGGATTTTGAGGAATTTCTGATTGCCTCGGACGAGTCTATTTTGCGTGATGGAATAAGAACCGCGTATATGGATAGAAAACCACTTCCTGACGGTATTCATAAAAGAGCGCTACAATTATATATGGATTATCTGTTTGTCGGAGGTATGCCGGAGCTCGTAAAAGAATATCTATCATCAGGGAAAAATGTCAGTGCCATGAATCGTGGATTGATGCGGGATCTTGTGTTTGCTTATAAAGCTGATATGACGAAATATACCATCAGCGCCGCCGAGGGTGTGAAAATAACGGAGGTATACGATTCGATACCGAAGCAGCTTGCGAGAGATAACCCGAAGTTTAAGTATAAAGATGTGCGACCGATGGCAAATAAACGGGATTTTTCTTCGAGCCTTGATTGGCTTGCGGCATCAGGTATGATCAACCGCGTCACGAAGCTGGATGCGGTTATGTCGCCTATAAAGGGTTACGAAGATAAAGGAAGCATAAAAGTATATATGTCGGATGTCGGTATACTTACTCATTCGGCAGGATTGCGTATGCGAGATATGATGCCGGATGTCCATAATATTTATAAAGGTGGGGTTACGGAAAATTACGTGGTGCAACAGTTTGCTGCATCCGGGAAAAATCTTAACTATTACAAGCCATCTGAGAGCATGGAGATAGATCTGGTATTGGACACTGATGACGGGATAATTCCGGTAGAGATAAAATCCGGCAGACACAGGCGCTCCACAAGCCTTAAAAACTACAGAGAAAAATATTCGCCGGCATATGCGGTGCGCATATCCGAAAATAATTTCGGGGAAATCGATGGGTTGATTTCGGTTCCGTTATATGCGGCATGGCTGGTCTAAACAAAGATATAGCGTCCTATGGCTGGGGCGCTATTCCTTTTTATATAAATCAATTTTTTCGGGTTTATTTTGCGAAAGTATTATATAATTAAGCAAAAGAGCCGAAAATACTAATGAGGTATGTTCTCGGGGTATGGAGGATGATGGAAGAATTATATAAAGAAACAGGGATAAAACAGCGGGTAATAGATGAGATAAGACAGCTTGCAAAAAAGTATGACGTTGATCGTGTGTTGCTGTTTGGCTCGAGGAGTCGGGGAGATTACCGGGAGAGAAGTGATATTGATATCGCATTTTCTGGAGGAGATGCAAGCAGGTTTTCGTATGACGTTGATGAGGAAACCTACACCTTGCTGAAGTTTGATATAGTGAATCTGGATAAAACGGTCTCTCCGGAATTGATGGAGAGTATCAATAAAGATGGAATGGTGATATATGAGAAGGTATGAGGATTTTGTAAAGGCTTATAATAATCTGTCGGAGATATTTGACAGAGAAGAACCGTATGGCAATATTGAACTTGCCGGGATGGTGGGGTTATTCTCGGTATGTTTTGAGCAAGCGTGGAAGGCTATGAAAGAAGTTCTGCTGGAAAATGGATTTCCTGAGGGGAAGACCGGCTCACCTAAGGTCATTTTAAAAACAGCGTATCAGGCCGGAATGATTAAAGATGAAAATATCTGGATGGATGCGTTGGTGTCGAGAAACAATGTGGCTCATGCGTATCATGAGGGGGTTGCGAGAGACATAATAAAAGATACAAAAGCCAGATATTATGATATGTTCGGCGAGCTGAAAAGAGAGATAGACGAAAAGTGGTTATAGCGCAAAATAAACTGCCGGTTCGGTTACGGAAACGCAGATGACGGGTGGTATAATAGAGATTACAGGGAGGAAAGGATTATGACGATAAAAGATATTGAGTATGCAAAAAAAGTTATAGCCGAGAAATTTCCTCTTATACTTAAAAAAGACGTAAAGAAAATTATTATGTATGGTTCGTGTGCTCGTAAAGATTACGGGGAGAATTCAGACATTGATATAGCTGTTCTCACGGATTGCGACCGAGTAGCTGCAAAGGATTACGATGATAAACTCATGGACGTGGTAACGGATATAGCTATGGATTCAGATGCGATAGTCGAGTATGTGTGCATTCCATATAATGAGTTTGAGGCGAAGAAGTCGTGGTATTTGTATTTTAAAAATATAAATGCAGAGGGGGAAGTGTTATATGGATGAGAATGAGAGAAAATAGCAAAGGCGGAAGAATATATCAAATCGCACATTTAGAGATAGATACAGAAGCATTTACAGGGAGGAAAAGCAGTATGAGAGTTGCAGGAAAAAGGATTTTAGCGGGAATACTTACTTTGATAATGATGTTTTCGTTCAATGGATTCGGAAACAGTTTCGGGGCGATTACTGCGCAGGCGGCGGAGGGCGTTTCTTTCGATTGCTCGCCGACGCAGAATCTTACAGTAGGAGATTCCTTTACAGCAACGGCATCATTTAATGTGGGAGGATTCACGCAATCAGGAAATGCAGATTGGTATGTAGAGGTCGGAAAGAATAAAATTCGGCTTGCAGAATCAAATTCAGAGTATGTTTCTGTAGCTTATTCCGGAAATTTGAACAAC
>CAJOQF010000291.1 GCA_905236295.1 uncultured Eubacterium sp.
CAGCATTTAGCTCATTGCTCGCAGAAAATCTTGTCGCAGGGTACCGCACACCACGAGTCTTGAGTTTTGAGGCTTACTCGTCAGCCGCCTTAATGCCGTCCATCCTCCACACAAACTTCGTCGTCCCTTCCTTGCCATCCGCAAGTCCTGTAAACGACTGATAATGTTTTCCTGCCTTTTCCAACGCCTTAAGTTTATTTACAACGTTCTTTACATCCCCATCGTATGCGCTTATAAGCTTCTGGATCGCCTCATCATCGAACTGGGTAATTCCATCGGCAAGTTTCTTTGCCCCTGACTCGAGCTTCTTTGTTCCGTCATAGAGCTCACCCACTCCGTCAGAGAGTTTCCTGGCTCCGGCAAACAGTGACTTTCCGCCTGTTGCAAGTGTCTTTGATCCGTTGTAGATTTTTCCGGTTCCGTCATTTAAGGCATCATTGTTCTTTGCAAGTTTCTTGAGTCCTGCCGCGAGATCTCCGGCTCCTGTTGCGAGCGAATCAGCTCCGGCAGCGATCTGGCTCAGTCCATCGGTTGTCACTCCGCTGTCGGCCAGCCCCTGATTTATTGAAGCCAGTGCCTCAGCAGCTCCGGAATATCCGAAGTAGGTGCATACCTTTGTCGCAATATCCTCCTTTGATCCGTCGGCAGTAAATGATGCCACCGTATCAGCTGCACCGTCGAAGGCTGACTTTGTGCTATCAAATGCGCTCGCCTCACCTGCGAGAGTCTTTGATGCAGCCGCAAGTGCTCCTGCGCTCTCATAAGCTGTGGCTGCTGCCTTTGTGTACTGTTTTGCTGTCTTTTCATCTGTAGCTGATGCAGCTGCGGTAAGCGCATCTGTAGCTGCAGTCTCCACAGCACTCTGAACCTGGTTTATCGTTGCAACCGCAGTGTTTACATTGTCGGCAAATCCCGACTCGATTTTATAGTTCCCTGCTTTGTCAGCAGATACATAATCTTTCTTGGCAAGAGACTTGAGCGATGATGCCGCACCTGCAAGCGTCTTGTCTCCATTTGCTGCCGACTCCAAAGTCGAAGCTGTCGTTGCTATCATCTGCTGTGTGGTCGACTCAATCGTCTCCAACGCTGCGCCGTAGCTCTCATATCCGATCAGTGAAGCAAGTGCTCCCTGAGCTTTTTCACTGCTTTCGAATATTGCATCTGCCCCTGCCTTGTACTGTTTTGCAGCAGACTCGGTCTTGTCGAGGAGGGCTGTATATCCGTCAGCGAGCTTGTTTACATAGGTATCAACCGTCTTTGCACCGTCCGCAAGAGTCTTGCTTCCGTCCTTTATCTTATCCACTCCATCCGTGTACTTCTTGATGCTGGATTTAAGCGTACCCATACCATCCTGCAGATCTCCGGCTCCGTCTGCAAGGGCATCGGTTCCGTCTGTGAGGGTGTCTGTTCCGTCGTTTAACTTTTTAGCTCCGTCTTTCAGATCTCCGGCTCCGTCCGCAAGCTTATCGCCGCCATCGGTAAGTTTCTCCATCGCATCTGAAAGCTCATCCATATCACTGTTTACGTCTCCAAGATCTATGCTATTGTCGGAAAGTGATGAGAGCGCATTGTGTGCAGCTACCGAAAGTGACATTGTCACTGCAAAATCCTTGGCGTCGCACTCCACCTCAAAGCTCTCCGGAATATCAATGTCAACCTTCTCCCCGCCGGATTCAAGGCTCTCCCTAAGTCCCGGCATAGAGTATCCTATTATGACCTGCTTGTTTCCGTCCGATACGATCCGTCCATTTGTAACATTCAAGGAATCGCAATCACAGTCAAGGATGACAGCGCTGATAACTACAAACGGAACCTTTACGTCATAGTCCACACCGTCCACAGTCTCAGTTGCCGATGTGTTGTTTTCGTACTCATATTTGATCTTCACCTTACCGGTCTTTCCCGCGATCTCCTCGGGAGTCACTTCCTTGCCGTCGAGATAATATGTCACCTTCTGTGTGATCGGCGGTTTTTCGGTGGTAGTTCCCGTGTAATAAATGTCTTTTCCGTCAGCCTGCCAGGTAATCGTGCCGTCAGCATTCTCTTTGTATGTCTCATCACCCTTTACATTTTCAATGTCCGAAAGATTTGAGACGTCGTCTATGGTTTTCTTTTTATCATTGTTTTTAAGCCACTCGCTCACTATTGTCTCTTGTGCATTTCCGGCAGCATCTGTGATTATGTAGACCGTCTCATCCTTATCGACATTATCCAGCGACTCCTCCGAGCTGAACATATCGTTTATGGATTCCTCGAGGTTATCCTTTACCTCCTCGGTCTCCTTCTCTATCTCTGCCTTTCTCTCGGCAGTAATCTTCTGTCCGTATACCGTAGATACTCCCACACCCGTTCCACCGACAAGTGTGAAGGCAACGATTCCTGCAATTACTTTTATAAGATACTTGTTTCTGAAGAATTCTTTTAATCTCTTTAAGCTCATTTTTTTCTCCTTTCAAAGTGCCATTATTTTTTATCTAAAAATCCGTAAGTTGTCTTTGCAATCACCTTGTCGAATATCATAAACATCGCCGGCAGGATAAACAGTACCACTACCATACTTATAAGTGCTCCTCTTGCCATCAACATACAGAGCGAACTTATCATATCGATGTTTGAATAAATTGCAACACCGATCGTCGCCGCGAAGAAGCTTACCGCACTGACAACGATTGACTGAATCGATTCCTTAAGCGCCTCCGTTATCGCCTGCCGTTTCTCCATTCCGTCATGCCGCTTCGTCTTGTACTTCGTACTCATCAGTATCGCGTAATCAACCGTCGATCCAAGCTGTATCGTTCCTATTACTATAGAAGAGATAAACGGAACCGCATGTCCTGTAAATGTCGGTATTCCGAGATTTATAAATATCGCAAACTCTATTACCGCAACAAGGATTATCGGAAGCGATATGGATCTGAACACGATAAGGATTATCAAAAAGATTGCAATTATCGAAATCGCGCTTACCACCTTAAAGTCTTTATCCGTCGTTGTGATAAGATCCTTCGTACAAGGCGCCTCACCGATAAGCATCGCTGTCTTATCATAGGATTTTATAATGCTGTTTATCTCGTCACACTGGTTGTTCATCTCGTCGGACGCAACCTCGTACTCACTGTTTACAAGCGCCATCTCATGAGTCTCATTCTCAAACTGGTCAAGTAATGTTGACGGCACCATTTCAGTCGGCATCATCGGTCCGACAACCGACTCAACTCCGAGAGTCATTGAGACTCCATCGACCTCATCCACCTTTTCAAGCATCTCGGTCTTATCTTTTTGAGACATCTGTGAATCGAAGATAATGATATGTGTGGCGGTCATGCCATACTGCTCTTCAAGCTTATCCTGAGCAATCTTTGAATCGAGTGTCTCGGGCAGGGTTCCGGTCAGGTTGTAATAAACCGGAGTGTTTCTGTATCCGAAGATCGCCGGGATCAGCACAACCACAAACGCTATTATAAAGATGACATGATGCTTCATAACAAAGTTTGAAATCCTTCCGAGATCCGGCAAAATAGCGCGATGCCTTGTCTTTTCAATAATTTTGTCGCACGCAAGTATCATTGCCGGGAGCACGGTCACGCAGCAGATAACTCCGAGCACAACTCCCTTTGCCATGACAACTCCAAGGTCGAGTCCCAGAGTGAAACTCATAAAGCAGAGAGCTATGAATCCGGCGACAGTCGTGATGGATGAGCTGACAACCGCAGTAAATGTCTTTCCTATCGCAACGCCCATCGCCTCTTTTTTATCTTCATGCAAAAGTTTTTCGTCCTGGTAGCTGTGCCACAGGAATATCGAGTAATCCATGGTGACGCCCAGCTGCAGCACCGCTGTCAACGCCTGCGTGATATATGAGATCTCCCCGAAGAAGATGTTGCTTCCAAGGTTATATATGATGGCAAATCCGATACTCAGCACGAAGAAGAACGGGATCAGGAAATGCTCCATCGTAAGTGCCAGTACCACGAGCGCCAACACAACTGCGATCGCGACATATATCGGCTGCTCCTTTGCCGACAGATTTTTCGTATCGGAGATAACCGATGTCATTCCGCTTATGAAGCACTGCCTGTCTGTTACTGTCTTTATCTCCTCAAGGGCATCCATCGTCTCATCAGCCGACATCGACGAATCATACAGAATAAACATCATGGTTGAGTTTGCTTCGTCGTTGTTGAACTTTTCGTAAAGCTCATCCGGAATGATGTCCATCGGGATATTTATGTCCGCTATGCTGTCATACCAGATCACATCCTTTACGTGATCAACTTCCTGTATCTTCTCCTTAAGCTTTACTACATCCTTCTCGCTCATTCCCTCCACAACCGCAGTCGAAAATGAACCGGTTCCAAACTCATCGAGCAATATGTCCTGACCTGTCACCGTCTCGAGCTCGCCCGGAAGATAAGAGAGAATATCGTAATTTACCCTCGTCTTTATATAGCCGAGTGCTGCCGGTATCAGCAGTACAAAAGCAAGTATCAGTATAGGAATGCGAAATTTTACTACCGCTTTTCCAAACCTTTCCATAATTGTCTATCACCCTTTCGTTATTTATTATCGGATCACCGTAATGCAGCAATCCGTATTTCATTCCCCGAGTCTCTCCCCCTCGGGATAGGATGTAGTATATATAAGACAACGACAAAGTTGAATATTCATTTTTTGCTATCTGTTCCTAATTCTGGACAACTTCGTGCATCTGTCCACCGATTTTACTCATAAACTTCAAATCAGCCAATTTTTGTTGTATGAAATTGTTCAAAAATGTATTATACTTACTGTGTTTCGACGATACAGTTATATTTAAAGTGCAATTTAGACAAAAAGGCGGTATTGTATATTATGTCTAGACAAAAGAAAATATCGACCGATGAGATGATTGCAGCAAGCTTCAAGGAAATTGCCCTGACCACTCCGGTCGACAAGATTACAATAAATCAGATTGCGGACAACGCGGGAGTTATCCGCTCAACGTTTTACAACCACTTCGAGGACAAATACGACCTTATTAAATGGTGTATGTTCCACGACGTTATTTATCCGGCATCCCCACTTATAGATATGGGAATGTATGAGGAGGCTTTTCTCACCATGTTTTCCTGCGTGGAGAGAAATCTCGCTTTCTACAAAGCGGTTGCCAAAATCGAAAAGCCGGTTCCGTTTATCACGGTCTGCAGCGAATGCATAGCGGAAGTCATGCTGAATGTTCTCGGTGACGCCAAGTCGCACTCGAGCTGGCTCACGCCGAAGAACATCACCAGATTCTACGGTTTCTCCCTTGCTTTCATGATCGAGAGCTGGCTAAACGGAGAGGTGGAGATATCCGCCAAAGAGATTGGCGAGGCATATCATTTCATAATGAACAAATCGTTGAGTGAGACCATGGACGGAATGAAGGTCAGCTAGAAACGGAGGCGATAACATGAGACAGATGGAATTTAAAGTCGAACGAACAGGACTGATAAATATCGGGGACGAATTGAAAGTCACCGAGAGTAAACTGCCGAACTCCTACTACTATACTATCGAGCATGCGTATGGGATGTCGGCTAACTATACTTTCTCCGAGAGGTTGAAGTCGACACAGGGGAAGGTTGTGGACTACCGCGAGACGCCGAAGGGATTCTACGCAACACTTGAGTTCGAGGAATAACATAGTGGTCTCAAAACTTAAGACTCGAGCGGCGGTACCCTGTGACAAGATCCATTCCTACCTCCAACTAAGGTTATGTAGCTCCCCTTCTTTTGCGAGGTTTTTAAAGCCGGTTTGGCGGAGGGCTTCGTAGAGGACGATCGCTACGGAGTTGGCGAGATTCAGGGAGCGGATCTCGTCGGCCATCGGGATTCTTATACAGCACTCTTCGTTATCTACAAGTATCTCCTCCGGGATGCCACCTCCCTCTCTTCCGAACATTATGTAGTCATTTTCCGAGTAGTTTACCTTAGTGTAAACTCTCTTCGCCTTGGTAGTCGCCATCCATATCTTCGCATCCGGATGTTTTTCCTTAAAATCTTCAAAGTTTATATACCTGGTGACATCCAGTTTGTCCCAGTAGTCCATGCCCGCGCGTTTTATCTGCTTTTCGCCAAGTCTGAAACCGAGCGGCTCGATAAGATGCAGCGATGTGTTTGTAGCCACACATGTCCTGCCGATATTTCCGGTGTTCTGCGGAATCTCCGGTTCGTGAAGTATTATGTTCATTACGTATCCTCCAAAAAAAAGACAGGTTACAATGAACCTGTCTCTAAAAAATTAGCAAGCTAGGAATCCTGCCACCGTATCGAGTGCCTCTGTCTCGTCAGTACCCTCGACCACGACGTTAATCTTCATTCCACTGGTTGGATTGAATGCCATAATACCCATTATGCTTTTCGCATTGATCGATTTCTTGTCACTCTCAAGCATTATAGTGCTGTCGAACTGACATGCAACCTGTACAAGCTCAGCAATCGGATTATCATGCGCCTTGTCAACATCTCCTACAACAACTTCCTTATTACTCATATAAACCTCACCAAGAAAAGTAATTTTATGCAACTATTAGAAAATATACTCCTAAAAACCGCAGTTTTCAATCCCCGTAAACCAAAATCATAAGATTTGCACAAAAATGCATTTTTACGGGCTGTTTATTTGGCATAACTGAATAGTTTTTCAGTTTAGTCGGTTTTCATTTCAAAGAGCTCGTTTACTCTGTTCTTCGAATCTATCAGGTCGTTGTACTGAACCTTGGCGTAATTGTTCAACAGCTCGTCATACTCTGACTTCTTATCGTAGTCGTAGTAGTTGCCGTCAGCATCTATATAGCCGACCGTATCGATCACCGGAAGCTGTTTGTACATTTCTCTCAGATACTTGTGATAATCGCTCATCGGCAATCCCGCTGTCTCAAGTAAGAGGGTTGAGAGATAGTTGCTGCTTATATTCTCGTAGTACTGCTCGTCTATATCATAGTTCGCCCAGATAAGGAACGGCGTCTTGTATCTCTTTTGCAGTTCCTCGATCGTCAGATCATCAAGTGATTTTCCGAGCAATTCCTCGTAGAATGCGATCTCCAGATATGGATGGTGATCGCCAAACATAAGGATGATAGTCGGCTCATCCGTGTTCTTGAAATAGTCGATCAACTCCTCCAAGGCATCATCCGTCTCCTTCATAAGCGACACGAACTGATTTGCAAGATTGTACTTCGCGCTCATGCCCTCTATCGAAACTTCCTCGTAGAAATTCGAATAGCTGACTGTGTAACCGCCGTGATTTTGCATTGTAACATTGAAGAGGAAGAACGGCTCATCCTTGTTGCGGTCTTCGAACATTTCCTCGACCTTCTTGAAGTCATAGGAATCGCAGACATATCTTCTCTTAATGATATTCTCTCCCGGATAATCCTCGGAGAGCATCTGCTCAAGCTCGTAGACATTCTGGTTTTCCCTGTAGGTGTCAATGATATTCGGGTCAAAAATGTCCTCGATACTTACAAAATCGTCAAATCCGAGAAGCGGATAAACATTCTCTCTGTTCCATCCATCACCGTAGTACGGGTGGAATGCAGTCTTTGAATATCCAAGTTCTCCAAGCTCAGATGCAAGTGACGGAGTCTTGTCTTTGATATAGAGATCGTACACATTGGAGCCCGATGAGAGGTTCGAGAGCGACATTCCTGTCAAGAACTCAAACTCGGAATTCGATGTACCGGCACCGAGCACCGGAACCGAAACATAACCCTTTATCGTGTCCTCATCCAAAGACTTGTAGTAATCGTTGTACTCAACATTTGTCTGGACATCATTCAGTATATCAAGATCCGTCCAGGTCTCATTCATAATGCAGATAATGTTTGGCGCCTTTGATGTATCTGTCACGGTCGGAACATAATCCGACTGATTAGCAAGCTCCATTACAATATCCGATATCTCATCCGGATCATATCCATCCGGTTTTGCAACGCGGAGATATTTGAAGTTAAGCGAATAGTTGAAGAACGATCCGCTCTTATGGTAACCGCGAAGCTGGTTCCAGAAATCCGGCTTGTATCCGGCATCGGGAACAACATCTGTACAGAAGAACAGAAGAAGCATCACAATTACATAGCCCGCAGAGATGAGTCTCGGGATGATGCCCTCCTTCTTTCTAAGCGAGTGCATGTTGATCTTTGCACTCAGTATCAAAATAAAGGCAAAGATCAGCGAGCCCATTATCATCTTGCAGTCCAAAAACGGCTCGTATGCAGCAGCGACATTTGCGGCTGTACCGATACTCATAAAGTCGGTCGGAAGGAACGGCGTCTCTCTGAAAACGCACATTACATCATTTACAAGCGCAAACGCAAAGAAGTATGTGTTTGCAATTGATATCGAAAATCCTACCTGTCCGCATGCTGCGTATGCCAGAAGCAGATATACCAGATAGCAGAGGTAGTTTGCGACGAAGTAATTCGGCGCCATATTATAGACCCATATCGAATCCATCGCCTCTACCATTGTAATAGAAAGGATCGGACTTAAGAGCATAAATATATAGGCGGCTATTCGTCCGATGCTTTTATCCTTGAATTCAAATCGAAATGCTATGACCGCTCCAACACCGACAGCCATAAGAATTGATAAGAAGAAGATCAGCCCCGGGTTTTCAAACAGATCGTCTGCCCACCAGAGACTGTGTGTAATTATCAGAAACACGATAACGCCGGCCATAACAAGAAGACCGGCAAGTAATGCTTTTTTATTTGTTTTTATTTTCATCAGAATTCCCTCTTTCGGAAAATGCATCTTCCCAAGCAAATCAACAATTCAACAAAACTTTTCGATTTCCTATCATAATACAAGAATTCTGAAGTGTAAAGAATTATTTTGTGACGATTTTGCGAACTAATTGCTTACCACAATATGCTCGTACGGAACTGACCATCCATTCTCCGCCATGGAGCTTAAGATAACTCCCTTCACATCCCTTATCGCCTGAAGCTTGAAATGAGGGTCACAGTTAAACGATATCATGTATGTGACATCGGAGCCTTCAAGCTGGTTCGGCCCACGATATCTGGCTCCCGACACGTTCTCGACCTCGTCTACCTTTGAAAGTATGCCCTCTATAAACTCGCCGACCTCCTTTACCGAAAGCTCGTATGAATAAGGCATTGACAGATAAATGATATCGGATACCAAAGTGATCTCCGCGATATTTCTGTTGCATATAGCAAGAGTATTTCCGGTTGCAAGATCTCTTATCTTGGTCGTGCGAAGTGTGAGAAGTGTCACCTCTCCCTCAATATCGTTGTAGCGCACGATATCTCCAAGCGCGAAAAACTTGTCGGCAGAGATGTGTAGTCCCATGATCACATCCTTAAAGAAGTCCTGTACCGCGAGAGCGCCGACAGCACCGGCGATTCCGAGCGATGCGACCAGTGATGTGATGTTTACGCCGTTTATCTGTAGTATGCCAATGATCGCCAATAGGATGATACCGTATTTTACAAAAGAAATGCCAAGATGACTCGACGGCTCTACGTCTCTCATCTCATTGTACTTACGGTATACGGTCCTTATCAACGCCCATACAACAATGGCTATAACGACTACGATTCCGCTTGCTATCCAGTTAGGTAAATGTTCTATTGAAAAAAAATCTGCTATCTTGTCCATAAGGAAATGATATCTCCAATTTTATAGCCTGTCAAGGAGAGGGATTTTTAATTGATATTCAGCAGCCTCACACACAGCCATCACATTCGGATATTACTCTTTGACAAGAAACACGAGCCGGATATACGGCTCCCAAATGAGAGATTATAACGGAGGAAAACCATGCACAGGATAAAGAGTATAAAACTCAAACAGAAGAAACTGATAATAATCGCAGCCATTGCAGCAGCTGCGGTTGTCACCGGCTCGCTTTATGCGAGAGCCACAGGATCTGACACCGCTTCTGCAGCCACCACGGTACAGGAGGCAACCGCCACCGTCGGCGACGTAAACAACACCATAAGCGGAAGCGGAACCCTCGAAAGCGACGCTTCGCTTTCCGTATCTGTTCCCGAAGGGATAAAGATAAAAGAGGTTTTAGTATCTGCCGGCGATACAGTTAAGAAGGGACAAAAGATAGCGTCTGTATATCCCGCCTCAGTCGCGAAAGTGCTTTTGGAGGTAAATGAGACGGTCGAGGATCTCGAGGATAAGATCGATGATCTCGACGACTACGAAGACACCTCATCAGATGACTACCTGGAGTATCTCGTATACAGCGAGCAGCTTGAAGAGGCAACCGCACAGCAGGAAGAACTCGAGGAAATGCTTGAAAGCGGCTATATCACCGCAGACTCAGCCGGCACAGTAGTCTCTGTAAATATCGAAGCTGACGAGACATTGGACTCCTCATCTTCCGATTCATCGTCATCATCTTCGTCGTCAAGCTCGTCATCTCACAGCGCATCATCCATGTCAGCATCATCCGGCATAACAGCAACTGCGATGTCCGCCGACACATCAGGCTCAACCGAAAATGTAACGAGATCAATTCTTTCTGAGAGCTCAGAGACAGA
>CAJOQF010000292.1 GCA_905236295.1 uncultured Eubacterium sp.
CCCGCCGGAATCTCCTCTGTTATTTTCAGAGTGATCGGATTGTCAAGGGATGCCTCTTTAACGTCAAAAGAACGAAGCGCATAACCGTCATATGGCGATCTGTTAAATGGCGGTACGTTTTCTCTAGAGAAGATATCCTCGGCAAGAACACGTCCACATGCTTCGTTCGTTTCTAAATTTTCATAATCTAATAAACCTGTTTCACGTAATAGTATTTCACAGGCTTCATCAAAACTAAGCTTTTCTTTCATTTTTATAATCTAGGAATTAGAATTCTGTTTGAGAAGTTTAACAATAGTCTCGCAAGCATACTGATAATCACTGTAAAAGTTGCTCACTTCATTTTCAGAGTGAGCCATTGCAGCATTTCCGGATTTTCTGGCAAGTCTTGCCTGTGCGTATGCTACTGCCAGATCGTGTAATTGTTCTTTTGTCATATTATCACCTATTCTTCTTTTTCAAGCAATTCAAAGAATTCTTTTGCAGGCAAAGGTTTTGAGAAATAATATCCCTGCATGTAATCGGCGCCCATTTCCTTGAGTGCTTCAAGTTGCTCTTTTGTCTCGACACCTTCACAAACAGTCGTAAGTTTTAATCCGTTGGCCATATATACAATAAATCTAACAATATTGTTCTCTCCGGTTATGTCCTCATTGTCAAGAAAGGCCTTGTCGATCTTAAGGATATCTATCGGGAAGGTGGTCAGCATATTGAGTGATGAGTAACCACTTCCGAAATCGTCCATCTCAAGAATAAATCCGGCTCTCTTAAGCTTGGTAGCAATCCGGATGATATTGTCCGGATCCTCTATGTAAGATGATTCGGTTATTTCCAAATGAAGCATATCAAAAGAAAGCTTATATTTTTCAATAAGATATATGACGAAATCAACAAAATCCGGCTGTAACAAATCACGTCTTGACACATTGACCGAGATCGGCACTATCTTTTTGCCAAGAGCAATGCGAGTAGCAATGTATTTACAGGTGCGTTCCCACACATATTTATCGAGATCGTAAATAAATCCATTTGCTTCAAACAAAGGAATGAACTCGTCCGGCGGCATAAATCCTTTTTCGGGATGAATCCAACGAACCAAAGCCTCGGCACCCTCGATTTTGTTGGTTTCAAGCTTAACCTTAGGCTGCAGATATATGAGAAACTGGTTCTCCCTGAGCGATTCGTGCATTATATGAGTGATATACTGCTCATTTAATGCTTTCTGTCGCATTTTTTCGTCGTAGAGGGCATAACATTCAGAATCATCCGGAGTGTTATATCCTGCAGCTATATGAGCTTTGTTGTGAAGTTCGGAGAAATCATAGATATCTTCTTCACTGTCTAGCTCATATACTCCAATCTTTAAGGTCAGATTGGTATCGAGGTCATATCCATGAACTATACTTTGCAGATTGGAAATAAAGCTTTTCCTGTCAAGATCATCGTGCATATGAAAGACAGCAAATAAATCTGTCGCAATATGTCCGTATGCTGTGTTGTCCGTAGGGCATATCCTTCTCAACCCGTCAGCAACATGGCGCAGGAATCTGTCGCCCTCATCTTCACCAAAGGTATCGATAAAGAAACGAAATCTTTCTATTTCGATGGAGATCATATCAAAAATGCCTCCGTTTTTTTCGGAGATAAGATTGCGACATTTCTCGAAGAAATACTCTCTGGTGTATGCACCTGTGACACTGTCAAATTTCAATTTGTTGTTAAGTGCAAGAGA
Source organism: uncultured Eubacterium sp. (assembly GCA_905236295.1). Lineage (GTDB taxonomy): Bacteria > Bacillota > Clostridia > Lachnospirales > Lachnospiraceae > Eubacterium_C. The sequence goes on from CAJOQF010000292.1 coordinate 1,733, forward strand.
ATTGCGAAGCATGACGATGTTTTTGACTTTCTGGCGAACTATCTCCTGGCGATATGGTTTGGTGATAAAATCAATCGCGCCTAAAGACAGTGCTTCTATCTCGGTTTCGTAATCCTGAATGGAAGTCAGAATAATAGTGGGAATTTGCTTTAACGACGCATCCTTTGCTTTTGCCTTCAGGACTTCAAACCCGTCCATCTCAGGCATGGTAATATCAAGAAGAAGGCATGATACCTTTCCGTAGGCTTTGTTGAGAATTTCCATGGTCTCAACTCCATTTTCGGCAAAGGCGATATCATATTCGTCTTTTAGAAGATCGCTCAACATAAGTCTATTCATTTTTTGATCGTCTGCAATTAACAGTAATTCTTTTTTCATAGACATTCCCTTAAAGAATTTACAACTCCATTTGAAAATATTTTAAACTATTTTTATGTTTAATACAACTCTTGACACAAAAAAAGTGGAAGATACAAAGTATCCTCCACTCTATGAAAAATCTTAATTAAGCATTCATCTGAGCTGCAACTTCAGCTGCGAAATCCTCTTCCTTCTTCTCGATTCCTTCGCCTGTCTCAAATCTGACGAAACGATTAACCTTTACGTCAAATCCAACCTGCTTAGAAACCTCCTCGAGGTATTTGCCAACAGTCTGCTTTCCGTCCTCTGCCTTAACATATACCTGATCAACGAGGCAGATTTCCTTGAGCTCTTTGTTGATACGACCTTTGATCATTCCCTCGATAACTTTCTCAGGCTTCTGTGATTCCTTAGGATCGTTCATGATCTGAGCCTTAAGGATCTCCTCCTCATGCTTGATGTATTCCTCACTTATCTCTGAACGATCAACGTACTTCGGATTAAGTGCAGCAATCTGCATAGCGATATTTGTAAGAGCTTCCTTGACATCATCATTGACAGCGCTTACTGCAGCGTCAACAACGACACCGATTCTTCCGCCACCGTGGATGTAAGAAACAACACATCCCTCAGATACAACCTTGGCAAATCTTCTGATTGTAAGGTTCTCACCGATTGTAGCGATCTTCTCAACTAAGGCTTCCTTAACGGTCTTAGATGCATCAGCATTCCATTTCTCATCGAGAAGTGCATCCACATCAGCTGCATCAGACTCTACAACCTGTTTAGCAACACTGTTAACGAACTCAACGAAAGTATCGTTCTTAGCAACAAAGTCAGTCTCTGAGTTTACTTCTACAACTGCTGCAGTCTTCTCATCTTTGAGAACTACAGTGCAAAGTCCCTCTGCGGCAACTCTTCCGGCCTTCTTTTCAGCCTTAGCCTGTCCGTTCTTTCTCAAGAACTCAACAGCCTCATCCATGTTACCGTTTGTCTCAGTGAGGGCTTTTTTACAATCCATCATACCTGCGCCTGTGATCTCACGCAGCTCTTTTACCTGTGATGCTGTGATAGCCATAATATATATCTCCTTATCTTACTCCTCTGTAGCCTCAGCTGCAGACTCTTCATCAACTTCTACTTTACCCTGATTAGCTTCGATACATGCGTTAGCCATTGTAGAAACAATAAGCTTTACTGCACGGATAGCGTCATCATTACCCGGAATTACATAGTCAAGCTCTTCCGGATTGCAGTTTGTATCAACGATACCGATAAGCGGAATACCGAGGATGTGTGCCTCCTGGATGCAGATTTTCTCCTTCTTAGGATCTACTACGAAGATAGCATCCGGCAACTTTGTCATATCCTTGATGCCGCCAAGGTTCTTCTGTAATTTCTCCTGCTCTTTCTTGAGACCGATTACTTCTTTCTTAGGAAGGACATCGAAAGTACCGTCTTCTTCCATTGTCTCGATAGCCTTAAGTCTCTCAATGCGGCTTCTGATTGTCTTGAAGTTTGTGAGCATTCCACCAAGCCATCTCTCATTTACATAGTACATTCCGCAACGCTCTGCCTCTGTAGCGATAGCATCCTGAGCCTGCTTCTTTGTTCCTACGAAAAGGATCTTTCCGCCTTCGTTAACAATATCAAAGATAGCTTTGTAAGCCTCATCTACCTTGTCAACTGATTTCTGAAGATCGATGATGTAGATACCGTTGCGCTCTGTGAAGATGTACGGAGCCATTTTAGGGTTCCATCTTCTTGTCTGATGTCCGAAATGAACACCTGCTTCAAGTAACTGTTTCATTGAAATAACACTCATTTTGTACCTCCATTGGTTTTAATCTTCCATACACTTCAAAACTCCGTAAACCAAACGGTCACCAATCGAAATAATCCATGTATGTGAATAGTGTAAATAAAAACGACCCAACTATAATAGCATAGGTCGTTTTGTGTTTCAATAGTAAATTTTAATTATTTAACGGTTTTCAACCTTTGTCATCAAAATTTGAGCTATCTCTGACTCAGAAGCTCCTACAGG
>CAJOQF010000293.1 GCA_905236295.1 uncultured Eubacterium sp.
CATGCTCGCGCCGAGCGCGGTTGCTGAAGGCAACATATTCCTATCGCGCGAGTGCGCATCCATAGCGGAGCGCTTTTTATGATATAGAAATTTCGGAGAAATTTCCTATATCATTAAAAAAGCTGCCGCATCTGCGACAGCTCTAAAATTATGATGTACATATTTTGATATAATATAGAGAGAGAAGATTCATAAAGAGGTTCATTCGCTGGCCGTAGTTTTTGGCAAGCTTTGATGCCTTGACCGCGTCCCTCTTTTCGAGATCTTCTATCTCCGCAAAAAGGATCTTATCTGCAACAATTTCGAACTCATAGTCCACATTGTCACGGGATTTGTCAATCCCTATAAGCAATGAATGATAGAGTACAAAAAGATTCTGAGTTATCTTCATCGCATCGCGGTAATAGGTCTCCTCGTCTATATTTACCGAAACCTCCGCAATTTCAGGTATCTTCTTGAATCCGAAGACACGCTTCTCCGCCGGAATACTCATATCGTCGAGATATTTGTCGATCACCGAAAGATTCTCATTGAGGAAATCGACAAATCCTCTCGACTTGTTTACGCGCTCAACCGTCCGCGATAAAAATAACTGTTTTACACAACTCAGGTAAAAATAATCCAATATCCAATCGTTTGCCGCTTCCTTTATCTTGCAGGTTGAAGCAAAATTCTCGAGCCTTCCGAGTATGAACGATCTGTTAAATGAATCTGATGCCATACCGTTGTTGACGATTCCCAAATACTCGTCGAAAGTAACCGGATCGGTATTTCCGATCTTTCCAAAAACCGCCTCGGTCTTCAAAGTAATGAACTCCTTGATTTCATCCATAAAGAACTCGTTGATGAACTCCGTAGGAATCTCTTCAATTGTCTTAATGTAAAATCTGTTCACTCCGGACATTGTTTATTTACCCTTTTCTATACCTGTGTAGATGCGTTTTCCTCTTTTGCCTTCTTAGCCTCGAGCTTCTTTTTCTTCTTCTTTGAGAGCTCGTTTGTCAAGATAGCTGCGCCCTCATTTCCGTCACTCTTTCTCTCGATATGATCAGGAAGCTTCTTCTTTCCGAGACGCAGTTTCATTCCAAACCAAAGGCTGGCTGCAATAAAGATTGAAGAGTATGTACCTGAAATAACTCCGACCATAAGCGGAAGTGCAAAGTCCTTGATTGAAGCAACTCCGAGAATGTAGAGGACAAGTACAACCACAAATGTTGTTATTGAAGTATTTAAGCTTCGACCGAGAGTCTGTGAAATTGATTTATTTGCAACCTCACGAACCGTAACCTTATCCTTCACATGGAGGTTGTTAAGGTTTTCTCTGATTCGGTCAAATACGACAATGGTATCGTTTATCGAGTAACCGAGTATCGTAAGCATACATGCGATAAATGTACCGCCGACCGATATTCTCATAAGCGCATAGCATGTGAGCACAATCAAAATATCATGCACAAGAGCTATGACAGCTGATGAGGCGAATCTGATGTCCTTAAATCTGAACCAGATGTAAATAAGCATGCAAATCGTGGCAATGATAACTGCCCAAAGGGCATCTGCTCTCATCTCGGAACTGATGGTTGAACTGATAGTCTCTGTCTGAATCTTATCTGATTCAACTCCGTAATTTTCTTCAAGCGCCGTAGCAAGCTCTTCTCTCTCATTGAGTGTAAGAGTACGTGTCTTTACTACAATCTGTGTAGAATTCTGAACCTTCTGTGTCTGGATGTCAGAATCATGTGTCACCTCAGAGAATACCGGAACAACCTCTGCCTCGATCTGCTCTACTGTCATATCCTCACCGACATCGAATGTTGTTGAAGTACCGCCCGCAAACTCAAGGCTGTAGTTTAATGCGCCCTCACCCTTTGCCGAGTGTACGCCCATACTTCCGAATCCGACTACGATAACCGCAAGCGAAATAACGAAGTAAATGATTCTTCTGTTGACAAACGGTATCACCTTCTTAGGCTTGGCAGGACGATAGAACTTCGGATCTCTTACGCCAAGTCCGTGGAACGCATACATGAGGATTCTTGAAATAACAAGTGCGGTGAACATTGAAAGGATAATACCTATAGCAAGTGTTGCCGCGAATCCCCTGACCGAACCTGAACCTCTGAGTCCAAGCACTGCTGCCGCAATAAGGGTTGTGATATTACCGTCCAGGATAGCCGAAAGAGCTTTCTTGTAACCTATCTTTATAGCCGTCTGAACCTGTCTTCCCTCTGCAAGCTCCTCCCTGATACGGGCGAAGATGATAACGTTGGCATCGACCGCCATACCTATCGAGAGGATAACACCGGCAAGACCGGGCAGCGTAAGGGTTACATCGAATACATATATAGTGGCAACCACAAGTCCTGAGTACAATGCAAGCGAGATAGCTGCTATCACACCCGGAACCGCATAGAGCACGATCATGATAACCATGACTATAAGCACTCCGATAACAGCCGCCATTATACTTGTTCTGATCGCATCGCTACCGAGCTGTGCAGATACGACCTGTGACTGAAGTTCCTCAAGCTCTACGGAAAGAGAACCTATACGGATTGAAGAAGCGAGCTGTTCTGCCGCTTCATATGACTCCATTCCGGAAATCTCACATTTTCCACCGGAAATAGCCTCGGTAACGTTCGGCGCCGATATAGTCTCTCCGTCATATACGATGGCAAGCGTCTGTCCGACATTGTCCTTTGTGAAGTCGTAGAAAGTCTCAGCTGCATCATCTGAGAATGTAAGGTTTACGACATACTTGCTCTTTGCAGTAGTCTGATCGTTGGTTCCCGGCTGCGCATCCACTACATCCGTTCCGGTAAGGATGACATTTCCGTCCTTATCCTGGAACTCGAGGGATCCCGGCTTACCGAGCTCTTCCAAAATCTCATTTGCGTCTGTTACACCCGGAATTTCAACAACGATTCGGTTATTGTCATTACCACTCTTGTAAACCTGAGCTTCTGTCGAGTAAGACTCAACTCTCTTCTGGAGCTTGTATACCGTATCGTTCATATCATCCTCAGTGTAATCGTCTCCCACAGCCTGGTAGGTGATACTTACACCTCCTGCAAGGTCGAGTCCGAGTTTGAAGTTTCGATCCTCGCCCACGCCGCTGGATTTAAGGATGGTAAAAGCGTAATATCCAAGCAGTACTATGATAGCAAATATTATTACTATCGATACCAAACTTTTTCCTTTTTTCATTGTTACTGTTCCTTTCCTTCTTTATATCAATTATCAAGGTCTGCTGCTTTAAGTACTATAGCACACTCGACTCTCTTCTTCTGTAATTCGCAGCCCACCTTATAATTTCCGTTTATATCGCCGACGAAGTTGTACGCGTTGGCTGCGCATCCGCCACTGCAATAAAACCTTGCAAAACACTCTCTGCACTCCGGCTTTGAGTAGACATTGCATTTCTTGAATTTATCTACCAGATCTGTTCTCTCTATTCCCGAGAAAACGTCTCCCAGCTTCATCTCCTCTTCACCGACAAACTGATGGCAAGGATAAATATCTCCGCCCGGAGTGACCGCCACGTACTCGGTACCTGAACCACATCCCGACAATCTCTTTGCCACACATGGACCGCCTTCCAGGTCGATCATAAAGTGGAAGAAGTTGAAAGCATTCCCCTCTCTTCTTCGCTTTATCATCTCCGCAGTCAGTTTGTCATACTCTTCAAAAAGCTCAGGAAGATCACTCTCCCTCAGCGCGTAATCATCCTCCGGTTTGGCAACCACCGGCTCAACCGAAATCTGTTCGAATCCAAGATCTGCAAGATGAAGTACATCATTGGAAAAATCCTTGTTGAAGCTTGTGTATGTGCCTCGCACATAGTAGTTCTGCTGATCTCTGGTCTCGGCAAAATGCTTAAACTTCGGAACGATCACATCATAGCTGCCTGCTCCCTTTGGAAAAGGCCGCATCCTGTCGTTTATCTCCTTACGTCCGTCTATCGACATAACGACGTTTGACATCTCTTTGTTTGCAAACCCGATAACATCGTCATCTATGAGAGTGCCGTTTGTAGTGAGGGTAAACCTGAACTTTTTGTCATGTTCTTTCTCTATTTCTCTGCCATATGCAACAAGCTGCTTCACGACATCGAAATTCATAAGAGGCTCTCCTCCGAAGAAGTCCACCTCGAGATTTCTTCTGTGCCCCGAATGGGCAACCAGATAATCAAGCGCTGCCTTTCCGACCTCGAACGGCATAAGCTCACGTTTCTTCCCGTGATACTCTCCCTCCTCGGCGAAACAATACTTGCAGCTCAGGTTGCAGTCGTGTGATATGTGAAGACACATTGCCTTTACAACCGTCGGACGCTTTGTCACGTCAATTATGTAATCTTCGTAATCATCCTCCGTAAAGAGTGCTTTCTCGTTTTTAAGCTGAACGACTTCGTCGTATGAAGCAGAAATATCTTCTTCACTGTATTTATTTTTCAGTCTGGAAATGACAGCATCTTTGTCGTGATCCTCAAAAAGTTCGATCACATCGTAAGCAACATCATCCACAACGTGGATCGCCCCGCTATTCACATCCAAAACTATATTATAACCATTATTTTTGTACTGATGAATCATAGTATTTCTTAACGCACAACGAAGCCGCGCAGTATAAACCGCACAGCTCCTTGTAACTTCTTTATCTTAATCTGAACGTTCTACGCCTTATTTAGCGCTGTTCTCACATGACTGATTTCCAACAGTACATGAAGTCTTGCAAGCTGACTGGCATGATGTCTGGCACTC
>CAJOQF010000294.1 GCA_905236295.1 uncultured Eubacterium sp.
GCACAGCGCAGACTTAACGAACCAAGCCCGCCTGCGAGTGCTTTCGGTGCCTTTGGCACGAGCTGGGCGCAGGTGAGTTTAGTCGTAGCGCTCTTAATCCGCCCCCATGGAGGGGGTGGGGGCGGCTACGGACTACGAGCGTCCGTGCTGTGCACGGATGCCGGAGTCGCGTTGTGAGGGGTAGGAATGGTGCCAAGATAACACATAACACTTCACAGGTTCGTTTCATAACTACACAATACAGTCTTGACATAAGATCATCTGGTATATATACTATGCTGTGTAGCGAAAATGTTCCGAGGTCAAACACAAAATGAAGAGAATTTACAAAACATTCAGATTTGCTTATGAAACACGCTTTTGGATAAGTAGCCTTCAATCGAAGTATGATGAAGAACTCCAAAAGGAAATAGCAAATGGCTTGGAAGTTCAAACAGACACTGACTTTGAGGAAAAGAACAATGCCCTTTTTAAAGCGATCGCATTTACTTTTACACTCAACATTACTATTGGGAGCATCCTTGATAAAGCTATCGCGGAGACAAAAGACTTTTCTGAAAAGGAATGGAAAGCACTTGCAACGGAAGCTGAAATCCAAAAGAATAACATTGATAATGTTAAATTTAAAGATGCGACACCTTCCGTATATCTTCGACAAACAACTTATGAAGAGCTGGAAAAGCTCCAGCTCAAATTAAGGGGAGATATGCCTAGGCTACCAAAAAAAACATATATAATAAAACTTGCTGTGTTTTATTTATATAAAAAAGAATTTTGCTAGCACTTGATGCTAGCAAAAAATAACCCCCAAATGTTCCGAGGTAAGCAACAAAGCGAAAGGAGATTATATATGTCAGCATTACAGGAATATTTTAAAAAGCTTGAAAAATGGGAGAACGAGAAAACTGAGATAGATGCCTGGAAGCAGTTTCAGGCATCGCTATATAATGTAGAAGAATTTGCACAAAAAAAGTTGAACAAGGAACCTGTTGCAAGGGATGAAAACTGGCATGAGACACCAGAAAAAATTCTCTGTTCGAAATGTGATTCTATAAGCGATCAATATCGCTTCGGATCTTATACAGATCATCTCGAATTTATAAGCGATGCTATGCGTAAATACAAAACATCAGAACCGATAATATTATTCCGTGGAGTCTCTGGTATACCTATGGAAAAAATGGTGGAATCAGCAGAGAAACTTAATGAGGAGGGGATCGATTTTTACGAAAAAGGCTACATGTCCTGTAGTCTTGTGCCGGAAAGAGCAAAGCCGTACAAAGTGCAACTTGTGATATATATACCACCGTTTAGTAATGTTATGTATGCAGGGCACTGTAACGATGAGGGTGAACCAAATAATGAGTGTCAGTATGAATGCATAATAGGAACGGGGGCAAAGCTGCGGATCGTCCAGCAAATTAAGGATAAGTATTATTGCATATTGGAGGGTACCGACTTTGCATGACAAAAATATTGACTTTGGGTCATGATCATAGTATAAATATGTTGTAACAAAGTTGTACCTTTGTAATACACCATTAGAAATGAGGTAGATATTATGGGAAAAGGCGTAAGACAAACCTTCTACTTCAAAAGCCTCCCGGGCATGAAAAATGTAGCGGAAGAAGAAGGCGAGGATGTGAACGGATCCGTATTTGAGACACTATACTGGAACCAGTACGCCGGGAACGATCCGAACTACAGAGATTATATTTGCGCTTATTATAATGGGGATATATCTTTTAAAAACTGTCTTCAACATATGCTCCATATCATGGCGTACACGCCGGGATACATGAAGAAAGAAAATTTGGAATTTGTTAAATGCGTACGGGATGCTATTGGCAGTTCCGACTGGATCACACCTGCACAGGATGCGAAGCATGAAGCAGGGGACTATGAACTAGGGAACCGTAAGTACCATCTTGATAATGTATTTGATATTTTTGATCACATAATATGGCATATCAGAAATAACATTGATTTTATAGAAAACAACAAGCATTTTGACGGGACCGAATACCGTCCATGGACACTACCTTGTCAGGATAAACGGTATAAGGAAGTATTGTCAAATCAGCTTAACTATACGGATGAAGCAATCCATAGTTTCGAGTACCGCATTATGATGATCCGGAAAGAGTTTGAGGGTGATATCAGCCCGGGAAGAGCGATGGAACTTATCATATCCAACTGGGATTATCTGTGGCAGTTTTCTTCCGCATATGAAGGAATTGAGTACTGTCTTCTGTTATCCCGGAATTTAAGTGAGAACCCTGCCATAAGAAAACAGCTAAGGCGGTTTGCAAAAAGGGATTCCGTGGAACAGACCATCATCAATTTATACATGGAGACAGAAGTCAAAGAGAACATAGTGGAACAGACACAGGAACGGCTGTCAGAATATGCAAAAAAACTGAAAGGAGAAAGGTCATGAGTATCATAACAGAAGCTCTATCAAAAAAGAGAATGGCACTGAGACCGGATGAGCACGATGCATGCTGTGTAGATGATATAAGCATCATCATAGACCAGATGGAGATCAACCACCAAAATGCTATGGAACTTATATCTTGTTTAGGGAAGATGGTTACTGATGAAGAAACCCTTTCCTCTGCAAAAAAGGTAATAGAAAACCTAAAGGAAACTGGATGCATTTCCGGTAAGATGTGCGGACATATATGTTACTTCTTAGATGTGACGATACACTCGTATAACCGAAAATCTGTAACAGACGGAATGTACGATTTTTCACAGATCGAAGATCTGGAAAAATATATCATCAGTAACAACCGCTGGGTCGTCAATGAAGTTATCCTTTATAACGCTTTTACAGGCGTGGAAAGAGCACGTGACCTCAAACGAGCTGAGTTTGTTATTGATGCACACTACAGGGAAGGGGATATCCCCGGCAATATCGCTTTATTAACCAAAGTATTCTATGAAAATATCTATAATTGCAGGGCAAAAGATTTCCATGATTTTGCCCGGGAATTTGGATATTTGAATGAGGATAAAGGGGAAGAATAAGACATAAAAAGACAGTCATATGCTACCAACATATGACTGCCTTAAAGATAACACAAGTAAATACTTGGTTACCCGTAGCAAGGCATATTATACCAAATCTTTACTGTCTGTGTTTATCTTTTATATCTTTTTATGTTTTCTCCAAAAATGTAACCTTAAAAAGCTAAGTTTTTGGGAGGAAATTATCATGTCAAAAACAAAATCAATCACAGAAATGGTAACTGAACTACAGCGGGAAAATGAAGCCCTTCAAGGTCTTAAAAGGCTTTTTAACCGGGCTTGCAAGGAGCAGTTTGGCTATGAGCCAAACAAAATCCGTGAGATGCTTAAACGATGTGAAATGTATGATAAAAAAGCTCTGGCTAACGGCATCCAGCGGCAGGGTCAGCAGACGGCAAATGAGCGGAGCGAATAGCCGCTGCGATAGGGGCGGCAGCCCCTATGCAGATGTGACCGCAGGGATCA
>CAJOQF010000295.1 GCA_905236295.1 uncultured Eubacterium sp.
AAATATGTCAAACCCTCTAAAAAGCTGAATTTAGTCTTCAGTATGGAATTTACTTTTACATGCGGAATTTAACTTTTCATTCAATCACCTCATTCATGCTACCCGTGCGATATCCGGTAATATCGAGAGCTGTGTACGAAAACCCGATCTCCTTGAACCTGTCGGTCACTTCTCTTCGAAGTTCCGGCTTCATAAAGCTGTCAAAGTCCTCTTCCGGAAGCTCTACGCGGGCAACATTTCCGTGAATGCGTACACGCATCTTCCTGTAGCCCTTGTCCATCAAAAAAACTTCCGCCTGCTCAACCATCGACAGCTTTTCCCTCGTGATGGTCTCTCCGTACGGAAAACGGCTTGCCAGACATGCATAAGACGGCTTGTCCCAGGTGGGCAGACCAAACATTTTTGAAAGGCTTCTTATCTCGTCCTTATAAAGCCCGGCTTCTTTTAGCGGACTCTTTACTCCAAGCTCGGCTATCGCCTTAAGTCCCGGGCGATAGTCTCCCTCATCATCCATGTTCGATCCCTCTATCACAACAGCCCCCTGCTCGTCTGCGAGGTCCAAAAAGCTCTTAAAAATACCTTTTTTGCAGATATAGCATCTCTCCGGCGGATTCTCCTTAAATCCCTCTATCTCGAGAGGTTTTGCCTCCGTGACCACCTGCTTGAAATTGTGTTTTTTACAAAACTCAAAGGTCTCATCCGACTCCCACTGCGGAAACAGCACTGACACAGCTGTAGCTGCAATGGCATCTTCGCCGAGAGCCTCGTTGGCGGCATACAGAAGGAGCGTCGAATCCACTCCTCCCGAAAAAGCCACCACAACTTTTTTATATGACGCTATTATCTCCTTTAACTTTTCGTATTTTTCTGTTGACATCATGCTACCTCATCTACAGATGACTTTCACACACACCGTCTTGGACGCGGATGCATAACTTTTGTTTCCTGCTGCCGAAACCCTGATCTTTAACTTGTATGTTCCCTTTTTCAGACCTTTTGATATGGTGACAGTACCTGTCTTCTTATTTACTTTGAACACGGTTGGATGTTACATTTTCAGGGAAAACCTGACTTTCAACCCAGTACACCTCAGATGTTACCGGGATCCAGTCTTCATATTTTAAGAAGAACAAATCCTGTGCCTGTTTTATATTTTTATCTGAAATAAAGTCCGCAACAAACGTTGTATCACCGGTCAGGCATTACGCCCAATTATCTTTCTCTTCCGGATAAATGCGTGGCAGCAGATCTGCCAGATTTCCAAATTCTCTCATATTGTGGGCAAGTAAGCCTTTTGCCGCTTCTATCGGAACCGAAGCGCCATCCGGGATAAGCTTGACCGGCTTGCCGCCAAGTATATGCCATCCGGTCCAAAACCTTGTTCTTAGTTCAATTCCGTCATCAGTTTCTCTGACAAAATGACACATAACCTGCGCCATACCGCCCGGCCAGCTGTACACTCCGCAGTTTGCGGTCACGATAGTCCCACAGACCGGAGTACCGATCAATTCTGCTTTAAATCCCATCTCCTTCGGATCCCGGAAGTTTGCAAATATATCAGCTACCCCACCTCCGATATCTTCACGGATAATATGGGTCGTGTTGTAATATTTCTCCTTTGTCGAAAGATTTGCACAGCGTCCCTGTACCTGACCGGTGCTCACCGCGCTATAGTGGTCTTCCGGATCCCAAAGTGTATATCGAAGTTCGCCAAGTCCATGCCACGCAAACCACCAGTCAAACATTTCCGTTGTAACCCCCGGCATTTTCGTGAGGTTTGCAACATAAGTTGTTCCGTCTTCCAACTGACAATAACCGATCTCTTCTTCCAGATATCCCGGTTCAAATAACCGGTTTCTGTCTTCAATGCAAAGCGCTTTAGAAGCATCAATCGGCTGTTCCAGATAAGCCAGTTTTTCTTCGGGCACCGGAACAATGGGTTTGTCATAATACTTTGCATAGCTGAGTTTTCTCTGTTCATCAGTGATCGGTACTCTTTTGTCCATAACGAAACCTCCTTATCGTTTACTTCCATAATACCATGTATCCCACTACCAAACAAATAAAAAAGTCTGATTAAGTTTCTGCTTTTCTTTGCAGTCCGGGAACCCGGTGGTATAATACACAGTTTATGTTTACGGGATACTATAAAGAAATAGTGTAGCCTTCCGCAGACAGTACACTTAAAGCCTTATCGAAATTTTCTGCCTTCACAAGAATATAATCCGTGTTGAAAGTTGATACCGCAAAGATTCCGATATTATTCTCTGCGAGGATTCCCGATAATTTCGATAAGATTCCGATTAGAGAAAAATCAAGGACGCCCTGAATACGGAACCCTTTCCACCCATCATCGCGCTCTATTGTCTTTTCCGGTGTATCATCGGTCTTACAAACCAAAGACATCTCTTCATCTGTTTTACCAATGAAAAAGAAGTCCGATGCCATATCAATATCTGTAATCTTCTCAACCTTGCAAACGGTCAGATTATAATCCAGTTTTTTTAGTTCCATATGTACCTCCATTCAAACGATGGTTTCATTGTAATCCCCCTATAACATATCGATCAATGCATTCGTTTCAGATTCCGTTGTTCCCCAGTCTGTTGCAAGCCGAATCAAAGTGTGATCGTCATCATATTTTTCCCAGAATCCGTATTCGACTTTTTCCTCAAGCCTTTTCAATGCATCATTTTCGATAACAACAAATATCTGATTCGTCGGTGATTCAAAATACAGACGGTATCCTTTTCCCTGTAAGGCCTTTCTGATGCGTGCTGCGGATTCGATTGCCGGTCTTCCGATCTTCATATACAGATCATCCCGGAACAGCTCGTCGAACTGGATTCCCAGCAATCTACCTTTTGCCAGAAGAGCC
>CAJOQF010000296.1 GCA_905236295.1 uncultured Eubacterium sp.
AGCAGGCAGGATCATTCTGGGACAGCATAGTTTCAAGCTTTGAAAAGACTTTCATTAAGGAAAATCGCTGGATGCTGTTTTTGGAGGGAATCTTGACAACCCTTCTTATCACGATGCTTTCTATCCTGTTTGGTACAATACTGGGATTTCTTGTTTTCATGCTCTGCCGGAATGGAAACCCTGTGGCAAATGCTATAACAAGATTTTTTGTATGGCTTATCAAGGGTATGCCGGTGGTCGTTTTGTTGATGATCCTATATTATATCATCTTCGGCAATGTGACGATCTCCGGTACGGCGGTGTCCGTGGTGGGATTTACTCTTGTGTTCGGCGCGGGTGTGTATGGAACGATCAAAGCCGGAGTCGCTGCTATCGATTCGGGACAGATGGAAGCGGCATATGCACTGGGATATACTAACCGTAAAGCCTTCTTCCGCGTGATACTGCCGCAGGCTATGCCCCATTTTATGCCTGCGTATAAGGGCTCTATAACCGAGCTTATAAAGGGCACAGCCATTGTCGGATATGTGGCGGTGCAGGATCTGACGAAGATTGGAGATATCATCCGAAGCCGAACCTATGAGGCGTTCTTCCCGCTGATCGCTGTAGCTGTGATCTACTTCATTCTTGCGGGCATCCTGACTCTGATAGTGAAAAAGATCGAATTTCGTATAGATCCGAAACAGCGGAAGCTGGAGGATATTAAGAAGGAGGTGGAGAGATTATGATCGAACTTGTGAACTTGAAAAAGGAATACCGCGAAGTTACACCTCTGAAGGATGTAAACGTTGTGATAGGCAAAGGAGACGTTATCTCTGTTATCGGACCTTCAGGTACGGGAAAATCAACTCTGATCCGCTGCATCAACATGCTTGAGCGCCCCACAAGCGGAAAGATAATTTTTGATGGTGTGGATATCACTGCGCCGAAATACGATCTGACTCTTGCGAGAAGACGGATGGGGATGGTCTTTCAGTCCTTTAACCTGTTTGGGCATCTTACTGTGATCGAGAACCTGATGCTTGCGCCGATGGACATACTAAAAATGCCTAAGCGCCAGGCGTATGAAAAAGGATTGGCTCTTCTAAAGCGCGTGGGTCTTGCGGGACGTGAGTACCAATATCCGGATCAACTCTCCGGCGGACAGAAACAGAGAGTAGCGATCGCAAGGACTCTGGCAATGGATCCGGACGTGATACTGCTTGATGAGCCCACCAGCGCACTCGATCCCACCATGGTGGGCGAAGTGCAGGCGGTAATACGAGATCTTTCGCAGACAGGAAAGACTATGCTCATCGTGACTCATGAGATGCAGTTTGCGAGGGCAATAAGCAACAGGGTTTTCTATATGGATCAGGGGGGCATTTACGAGGATGGCACGCCGGAAGAGATATTTGAACATCCGAAGAAAGAACTGACCCGTCGTTTCATCCGAAGACTGAAAGTGCTTGAGCTCTTGATCGACAGCAAGGATTATGACTTCATCGGTGCCGGATCGGATATTGATCGGTACTGCTTCCAAAATGATATTTCGACACACCTTAAACACCGCCTTCGTCTTGTGTTCGAGGAACTTGTGCAGCAGATACTCATTCCTTCTTTGCCGGATCCCGAGATCCGATTTACCGCAGAGTATTCTGAGACAGAACAAAAGGTCGAGATCATCGTATTTTATAATGGCACGGTTTTCAAACCAGAAGACTCCGACAACGATATTTCCTACAATGTATTAAAAAATATGACTTCGGATCTGAGCCATACTGCCATAAATGAGGATGGATTCACTAATCGGATCCGGTGTGTCATTTAGAAGGATTAAAAATGAAAAAAATATTTTTGTCGCTTTTGCTCGCGTTATCGATATGTATAGCCGGATGTAGTTTCGAAAGTGGAGGATCAAATGACTCAGCCGCAAAAACAGATGAAAAGGTCATAACCGATGAGGCTGATCCGGAAAATGCAGAATCTGTCTCGGGGGATGGGACGAGCATCGACTTGGATGATGTTCCGGAGTATGACGGGGAAAATGCATATATCGAGATAAACGACAATAAGCCGTTCTTTACGAAAAAACAGAAGAGCCGGACAGATGCTTTTGAAAAGTATTCAAAACTCGATCCGCTTGGAAGATGCGGGGTGGCTTTCGCGAATATCTGCACGGAGATCATGCCTACGGAGAAGAGAGGGGAGATAGGTCAGGTTAAACCATCGGGGTGGCATACGGTAAAATACAATGGATATGTCGACGGCAATTATCTGTATAACAGGTGCCATCTGATAGGATTCCAGCTTGCAGGCGAAAATGCAAACGAAAAGAATCTGATCACCGGCACGCGCTATCTCAATGTACAGGGGATGCTGCCGTTTGAGGATATGGTAGACGACTATATCGAGGAGAATCCCGACAACCACGTTCTATACAGGGTGACTCCGATGTTTGACGGTGAAAATCTTGTCGCGGACGGGGTCCTTATGGAGGGGTACTCCGTAGAGGATGAGGGCGAGGGGATAGATTTTTGTGTTTACTGCTATAATGTGCAGCCCGGTATAACAATAGATTATGAGAGTGGAGTCTCAAAACTTGACGAGGAATATGAGCCGTAAAATGCAGTTTTTACTGTATATAAGCTATAGATGTTTGCTTGAAAGCACCTATGATTCTTCTTATTCCGGCATAGACCAGACTCCCAGAAAATACCCACACGGTCACAGCGGTTTCTTTTGAGTAGAGTATGCAGATAAGCATGATTGCTATGCAGAACAGTCCGTGGGCTACTTTCCTGCGCCAATGGGTAGCTCCGCTTTTTCTGGCGTTTAATCCATTGAACAGGTTTATGGCTCCGGAAATTCCAAAAGTGATCTGCAGATACAGCATGATCAGAAATTGCGGGATCAGAGTGATGGAAAGAGCAAATGCTCCCATGTCGAGGGCTACTTTTCCGATATAAAACGTGCGCTTTCCTCCTACCATATGATGCGTCATGGTAAAGTAGTATACCAGCGATCTTATTCCGTAAATAATAAGCCCCACGCCCAGGATGAAGGCAACGATGTAGTAACCGAGGTCGGGGAGCAGGAACAATATAAAACCTGAGGCTATAATCAGTACTCCTATCAGGATGTTTCGAATGCGACTTATACTATTCATTGGCATTACCTCCGGTGATATATCCAATGAGGTGTTTAAAGTCGCGAATGCCTCTAAATCCCCATTTTTTGACATCTACAGAGTATCCTGCGAGCGGATTCTTTGACTTGTAGATGGCGTTTGTGACCATGCTTTTTTGCGCAAGCGCAGCAAGAAAGAATCTGCCCAAAAAACTGTCGGTTTTTGACTCGGACGGAGAGTTTATGTATTCCTCTCTGAAGGAATCAAATTCCGGCTCGGGAATCTCCTTATTAAATAAAGACTCGGCGAAAGCCTTCCAATCCTCGGAGGAGTCAAGCTGTCTTTTTCTTATGATCTCATCGATCTTTTCGCGGTGCGCATCGATTTCCGAAAAAGCATATTTTTCCGTCTCGAAAGAGTCAATATCTCCGCGGAGATATTTTAGTGCATAAATGACCTGCGCGTAGGCGTTCATAAAATCGGAAGGATTGTCCTTTGTCATTTCCTCGTAATCATACCATGCCGGGAGGTAGGTGTATTTTATAAAGCTGTAGTCCGGCAGATGACCTGCGCGTCCGTGACCGAGATTCATGACTGAATTTTCGCTGCCGCGGTAGATGGAATTGTAGTAGATGTGTTTGTCTGGATCATCATCCAATCCGAGACCGTGCTTGAAAATTACAGGGTATTGTTTTTTGTCTGCCTCCTCGTAGAAGTGGTTGGTCGTGTTATTTATTACGAGGGAAGGAGAACCTGCAAAATACCGATGAGCCCAGGTGTCGGCAAGCACGTGCATGGCAAGACCGATGGCCTCAAGACTTTTTCCTTTGGCAAGCTCCACGGTTTTTTTTACGAGCTCTCCGTTCGGCCCGCAGATAAGTCTGTATTTGTGCATATACCTTTTGGAACGGATATGTCTCTCGGCGTACAGGTCGTATGGGAGAAAATGGAATGAAGCCCATATTCTCGTGATGTTTTGCAGTCCGACCGGATGGGTGTCGGCAGCGGCGAGCTCGCTGGGATGTTGGGTGGTGGTTGCTGACTGGGGCCCGTCAACGCTTGAAATGAACGCGTCGGTACACAGGTCTACAAAATAATCCGCATGAGCAATCCGGATTGTTTCTTCGTATGAATAGCCGGCGAAATATGCCGCCGAGCATGTTGCGTAATAGTGGAAATCTTTATTCATATTGCGCCTTTCTCAGAGATCGTCTTACTTTTGTGGAGTATATTACCAGCTCAATAAGAGTTATAAGCGATGAGATGTTAATAAACGCATTCACAACAAGGGTAAGAATTGATTCGTCTGATTCGGATGGGTGAAATACCATATATATATCAACTGCTATTTCAACAATATATATTATAATAAGTAAATAAGTGACGACTATATAGCCCACGCCCTTTTTCTTGCCACGGGCAACAGCCCTGGCGGTAAGCCCTACATAGATACGCATAAAAACATCCACGGCTACGATAGTGCCGAAAAAGGCAAAGAGCATGATGAGGATAGAATTGTCGATATGTTTTAGCCCGGTCACCTCTTTTAGCAAGCTTTTGACTTCGTCGGCGCTGGTCACATACATGGCTATTGTTTTTACAATACTCCATACACAGAACAGTATTACACCCCAGCCGAGTATGGCGAGAGTGTCAGTGTTTTTCCTGTAAAGTCTTTCATCCATGCGGATATGTCCTTTCGTTTACGGATTTTGTTTATTATTTTAACATGTTTAAAATAGTTTTGCTATTTTATATAGAAAAAATAAAAAAACTGTTGCAATAGGCGTTCGAACGTGATAAACTAGCAGTCGGACGCCTAAATTGACGTCTTATGTTTTTCTGCCATTTTGGCAGGTGCGCAACTATTTTTTGGATGATTTAAGGAAAGGAGGATTTATCGTGAAAGTAAGATCTTCAGTAAAACCGATTTGCGAAAAGTGCAAGGTCATCAAAAGAAAA
>CAJOQF010000297.1 GCA_905236295.1 uncultured Eubacterium sp.
ACGAATGTAGCCACAGGACCTATGATAATCATAGTCGCCGCAGTGATATATTTTTCGACGCTCGCATACTATCATCTGCATGAAAAATGACTATGTTTGCCAATGGCTGAATAATTTGATATAATAGCAAGTCGTGCTTAAACAAAAGAGGTGATTCATATGAATTTTGGCAAGAAGAGTTCAAAAGAAAAGCAGCGTGCGCTGACATCCAAAAAGGCGATGGCAAGCAAGCGTTTTGCTGTGATATTTTTAAAGACGCTCATTATATGTATTATAGTGGCGGCGGGTATCACTGTTGCTGTGGGCTTAAAGACCGTACATGATGTCATAGAGGAGGCTCCGAGTATCGAGGATATCGATGCCACCCCCACCGGATATCTGTCGACGGTTCTCGACAATCAGGGAAATGAGACGGCTCAGCTTGTAGCTGAGGGATCCAACAGAGTATATGTCACACTTGACGAGATACCGGAAGACACACAGCACGCGTTCGTAGCCATAGAGGATGCAAGGTTTTATCAGCATAACGGAATAGACTTAAAAGGCATTTTGAGTGCACTCGTGGAGGGAGTCCGGACCGGATTTGAGTCGACGCGAGGCGCGAGTACGATAACCCAGCAGCTTCTGAAAAACAATGTCTTTACAGAGTGGACTGAGGAATCGACCCTGAAAGAAAAATTAAAGAGAAAGATACAGGAGCAGTATTTGGCACTTCAGCTTGAAAAGGTGCAGTCCAAGGAGTGGATACTTGAGAATTACTTAAACACCATTAACCTCGGACAGAACTGCCTTGGTGTTGAGGCTGCTTCGAAGAGATATTTCGGGAAGGATGTCTCGGAGCTCACCTTGTCGGAGAGTGCGGTTATCGCCGCCATAACATCCAACCCTTCAAAGTACAACCCGATCTCACATGCTTCGGACAACGCTGTCAGACGAAAGATAGTTCTCGATGACATGCTCGAGCAGGAGTACATCACGCAGAAAGAGTATGACAAGGCTATAAAAGATGATGTCTACAGCAGAATACAGGTTGTAAACGTTGAGACAAACGAGGAACAGCAGGTTTATTCATACTTTGTTGATGAGCTCACGGATCAGGTCATAGATGATCTGCAGGATGAACTTGGATACAATGAGACTCAGGCCTATAAAGCCCTCTACAGCGGAGGACTTACGATCTACTCGACGCAGGATCCCGATGTACAGGAGATATGTGATGATGAGATAAACGACCTCGACAACTATGCTGTGACGACGGAGTATTCATTCTCCTATGCGCTCACCGTTGTCGACAAGAACGGCGAGTACAAGAATTACGACGAAAACACGATGCTTTCCTACTATCAGAATGCAGATGAATCGTATGAGATAAACTTCTCCAGCAAGGACGAAGCGCAGGAAGCTATCGACAAGTATAAATCAGAGATAGTAAAATCGACGGATAAGGTTGTCGCAGAGACGCTTAACTTTACAGTCGAGCCACAGGCAGCAGTCACGATCATCGATCAGACCACCGGCGAGGTCAAGGCGATCGTCGGAGGACGTGGCGAAAAGACTGCCAGCAAGACATTGAACCGTGC
Source organism: uncultured Eubacterium sp. (assembly GCA_905236295.1). Taxonomy (GTDB): domain Bacteria; phylum Bacillota; class Clostridia; order Lachnospirales; family Lachnospiraceae; genus Eubacterium_C. The sequence continues at coordinate 1,581 of CAJOQF010000297.1, forward strand.
GACCAAGACGACCAGACAGCCCGGATCTACATTCAAGGTGTTGGCGGCATTTGCGCCGGCGCTTGATGCGGGCGGCATGACACTTGCCTCTGTTCAGGATGATGCACCTTACAAGTATTCAAACGGAGTCACAGTTCACAACTACGACAATTCATACAGAGGATTTACAACCATCCGTGAGGCGATCACACACTCCATCAATATCGTGACTACAAAGACATTGAAGGATATAACGCCTCAGGTCGGATATGAATACCTCGAGAAATTCGGCTTCACCACATTGGATCCGGAGAGAGATGTCGTTGAATCCCTTGCTCTCGGTGGTGTGACAAAGGGTGTTACGGATCTCGAGCTTACAGCGGCATATGCCGCAATCGCAAACGGCGGTACATATACAAAGCCGAGATTCTACACAAAGATACTGGATCATGACGGAAATGTCCTCATTGACAATACTCCGAAGACCCACGAGGTAATAAAGGAGACCACGGCATGGCTCCTCACGGATGCGATGAAGGACGTTATGACCAAGGGTACCGGTAAGATCGCCAACTTTGACGGTATGGCGGTTGCCGGAAAATCCGGAACTACAACGAACAACAGAGATGCACTTTTTGCCGGATTTACACCGTATTACTCATGCGTAGTATGGGGAGGATATGACGACAATACTTCTCTGGAGAACACGTCTTATCCTAAGAATATATGGCGGGAGATCATGACAAAGCTCCATGAGAATCTCGAATACAAGGATTTCGATAAACCTGATGGAATTGTTGAGGCGTCTGTCTGCAAGAAATCCGGAAAACTTCCGGAGTCGGGCGTATGCTCAAATGATCCGCGAGGAAGTATGGTGATCACAGAGTATTTTGCGGAAGGTACGGTTCCAAATGAGTACTGCGACCACCACAAGGCTGTGAGAACATGTTCGATAAGCGGATTGCTTGCAGGGGATTACTGCCCTGAGGATGCAATTTTTGCAAAGGTTTATATTATCGGCGGCTCGTCATCAACGGCGGACGGACCTTACCTCTACAGCGGATCATCCGAAGTCTGCGATGTGCACACCAAGGACAAGAAAAAGGAAGAGGAAAAGGAGCTGAAAGAGGAAGAGGAGAAGGAAGATGAAGTTATAGACGGAGATGCCGGTGAGGAAGAGGAGAAAGAAAAAGAGACGCCTCCTGAGGAAGAAGTTGTATTAGAAGAGGAATAAGAAATGAAAAGTACGGTTGAGATCAGATGGCACGGACGAGGAGGACAGGGAGCCAAGACAGCGGCTCTCCTCCTTGCGGATGTCGCTTTTGAAACAGGAAAGTATGTACAGGGATTTCCGGAGTACGGTCCGGAGCGAATGGGTGCACCGATTACCGCTTACAACAGGATAAGCGATGAAGTGATCCGCATACATTCAAATATCTATGACCCTGACTATGTCGTTGTGGTAGACGAGACGCTCCTTACTGCTGTTGATGTCACCAAAGGATTGAATCCGGAGGGCGCAATAGTGGTAAATACATCAAAGTCTCCGGATGAGATAAGAGGTGAACTCAAGGGTTACAAGGGTAAGGTATATACAGTTGACGCAAGGCGTATTTCAGTTGCCGCTCTGGGTAAGTACTTTCCTAACACACCTATGCTTGCGGCTATAGTAAAAGTGTGCGGCGTGATGGACGAGAAGCGTTTTATAGATGAAATGAAAAAGAGCTTCGAGCATAAGTTTGCTTCGAAGCCTGAGGTCATCGAAGGTAATATGAAGGCACTTCGAATGACATTGGCGGAGGTGAGATGATGGCTACGAATATTCAAAAGATAAATGAAAGATCAGGGTGGCAGGAACTCACCGATGGAATGTATATCGCCGGTCGCGGAACATCAAAGGATTTCAACACGGGGGAGTGGAGAACCGACACCCCTATCTATATAGAGGACGAGTGCAGACAGTGTCTTATCTGTACACCGGTCTGCCCGGACAGCTGTATTCCTGTCGTTAACGGCAAGAGAACAGCGTTTGATCTTGATCACTGTAAAGGCTGCGGAATATGTGTAAAGGCATGTCCGTTTGGAGCTATAGTAATGGAAGGAGGAAAGTAATATGGCATCGAAAAGAGACAGGATGTCGGGAAACGAGGCCATCGCCCTGGCGATGAAACAGATCAATCCCGATGTTATGCCGGCATTTCCGATAACACCTTCCACTGAGATACCTCAGTATTTCTGTGACTATGTTGCAAACGGGGATGTTGATACGGAGTTTATTCCGGTTGAGAGTGAGCACAGCGCAATGTCTGCTGCGATAGGAGCATCTGCGGCGGGAGCTAGGGCGGTTACAGCCACATCGTCTTGCGGACTCGCTTTCATGTGGGAGGAGCTTTATGTAGCCGCATCGGACAGACTTCCGATTGCGATGGCTGTAGTAAACAGGGCGCTCTCGGGCCCGATCAATATCAATGCGGATCACTCGGACAGTATGGGTGCGAGAGATTCCGGATGGATACAGGTTTATTCCGAAAATAATCAGGAAGCGTACGATAATTTCGTGCAGGCGTACAGGATTGCGGAGCACGCTGACGTAAAGCTTCCTATAATGGTATGTCAGGACGGATTCATCACCAGCCATGCGATAGAAAACATCGAGGTAATGGATGATGAGACGGTAAAGAACTTTGTCGGCGAGTATGAGCCGGAAAATTATCTTCTGAATGCAAAGGATCCGATGGCAGTGGGACCGTACTCGATATCGCCGTACTATTTTGAGGCGAAGAGATCACAGGCTGATGCAATGTCTCATGTAAAGAAAGTCGTGCTTGATGTTGCAGCTGAGTACGAGAAGATTTCGGGCAGAAAATACGGACTCTTCGAGGAGTACATGATGGAGGATGCAGAGTACGCGATCGTGATCATCAGCTCTGCGGCAGGAACTGCAAAGGTGGTTGTCGATGAGCTCAGAGCCGAGGGCAAGAAGGTCGGTCTTGTAAAGATCAGACTTTTCAGACCGTTCCCGGGAGAGGAGCTTGCAGAGAGCCTTAAGAATGTCAAAGCGATCGGCATAATGGACAGAACCGATTCGTTCTCGGATCAGGGAGGTCCGCTTGCGGCAGAATTGACAGCTGCACTGTATCAGGGCAAGGTTTTTGTGCCTGCCGTTAAATATATTTACGGACTCGGTGGAAGAGATCTTCTCGTTGAACACGTAAGAGGAATCTATGAGGATCTCGAGAAAGCGGCGCAGTCCGATGAAAGTTATTTCAAACCGAGATACATCGGTGTCAGAGAAAGTGAGGTGTAGGACGTGGCTTACAATTTTAAAGAGACAATGAGCAAGCCGGAACGTCTTGCGCCCGGACATAGAATGTGTGCAGGATGCGGCGGAACGATCGCTGTGAGAAATGTACTTCGCGGTCTCCATGAGGGAGATGAGGCGGTTATCGGAAATGCGACCAGCTGCCTTGAGGTTTCAACATTTATCTACCCGTATACATCATATGAGGACAGCTATATCCACAATGCGTTTGAGAATGCAGGTGCGACCATGGGTGGTGTTGAGGCTGCGTACAAAGCTCTCAAAAAGAAGGGCAAGGTAAAGGAAAATTA
>CAJOQF010000298.1 GCA_905236295.1 uncultured Eubacterium sp.
CAGCATGTGAGCATGGAATATATGGAGGAGACCAGAGCTCTCATAAAATATATTCTTCCTCTGAATGAGATAATATATGACTTCTTTGACGCTTTGAAATCCAGATCGAGAGGATATGCATCCTTTGACTATGAGCTGAAGGGATACCAGAGATCAACTCTTGTAAAACTTGATATCCTTATCAATAAAGAAGAAGTTGACGCACTCTCATTCATTGTTCACTCGGACAGTGCATATGAACGCGGACGCAAGATGTGTGAGAAGCTCAAAGAGGAGATACCGAGACATCTCTTTGAGATCCCTATACAGGCAGCAGTCGGCGGCAAGGTTATCGCCAGAGAGACTGTAAAGGCGATGAGAAAGGATGTCCTTGCGAAGTGTTACGGAGGAGATATCACCAGAAAGAAGAAACTCCTTGAAAAACAGAAAGAAGGAAAGAAGCGCATGAGACAGGTTGGTAATGTCGAGATACCGCAGAAGGCCTTTATGAGTGTTTTGAAGCTTGACGAGGATTAGTATGAATAAGATAGAAATATATGTACACATACCGTTCTGTGTCAGAAAATGTCTGTACTGCGATTTCCTCTCCGGGGAGATCAGAGGCGGAGAAGACGAGGTAAGGACTTATATAGATGCGCTATGCAGGGAGATAGAGCTGAAACGAGATATGGCGGAAGACCATGAGGTGTCTTCCGTCTTTTTTGGCGGCGGTACGCCGAGCTGCATTGATGCGAAACATATCTGGAGGGTGATGGAATGCATCAGGATGAATTACAGGATCTGTCCGGATGCGGAGATAACCATAGAGGCGAATCCCAGAACCCTCGATGCGAACAAATTAAAGACTTATAGGATGATGGGGATAAACAGGATAAGCCTGGGAGCACAGAGCTTTAAGGATGACGAGCTCCAAAATCTCGGGAGGATTCACAATGCCGATCAGATAAGACAGAGTGTGGATCTGATAAAGGATGCGGGATTTGAGAATTTTAACATTGATCTTATGATGGCGATTCCGGGACAGGATTTTGACTCGTATAAGTCCACTTTGGAGGAGGCGGTATCGCTTGAACCCAAGCATATCTCTGCTTACAGCCTGATCATTGAGCCGGGGACAAAGTTTTATGATATCTACGGTGACGGGGATAAGCCTTGCGGTTGCGCAGACTCGTCAGCGGAGTTATCACAGGCGGCTTTGCTTCCGGATGAGGACACCGAGAGGGATATGTATCACTACACCGTAAAATATCTGAAAGAAAATGGTTATGATCAGTATGAGATATCGAATTTTTCAAAGCCCGGTTTTGAGTGCGATCACAATATAGGTTACTGGGTAAGGAGAGAATATCTTGGCTTTGGACTCGGAGCTGCATCGCTTGTGGGCAACAAACGTTTTTCCGAGCTGACCGGAGATGAAGAACTGGATGAACGGGATTGCATGTCAGAGACGATGATACTTGGACTTCGGATGAACGCAGGCGTTGGAAAAGAGGAATTTAAGGCGACCTATAACAAGGATATATATGATGTGTACGGACGTGAGATAAAAAGCCTTGTGGATCAGGGACTGTTGATAGATGACAGGGAGAATATATACCTCTCCGAGAGAGGATTTGACCTGGCAAATTACGCGTTCGGATATTTCATATAATGCGTGCCAAAATAACAAATCAGACTATCTAAAACTGAATAATTATGGTAAAATATACACGATTATGAGCAGATTCAGAAATCTTATATTTTTATCGGTTATTTTAATAATGATTATCTGCATGACGCTTCCTGTTTATGCGTCTGAGACAGGCGAATCCAACGGAATGACTGAGTTTGTTTCGAGGGATCTTATCACTGTGCGCGTGGGATATGAGAGCATTCCCGGATACGAGGAGGGGGATGATGAATCCTACAAGAGCGGATGGGGATACGAATACCTCCAGAAAGTGTCATATATTGCGGGATTTAAGTACGAGTATGTCTATGGCAATCACGACGAACTGTATGATATGCTGGCAAAGGGAGAGATCGATCTTCTTGGGGATGTGACGTTTGATTCCTCAAGGGATCCTCGCATAAACTACTCTATTTACCAGATGCACAAGACAGAGTACTATCTTTTCTCTCTGATCAATGATGATTCTGTCGCACCGGGAGAATTGTCCGCCATAGATGGCAAGACCGTTGCGGTTGTAAAGGACAGCTATGCCGAAAATCTGGTAAAGGACTGTTTCCGCAGAGAGAATATCAAGTGTAAATTTGTCTATGCAGAGGATGCCGGAGGGGCGATAGGACTTGTTAAGGGGGAAAAAGCATCGTTTTGTGTCGCGACAGCCGAGGCGGCTCCGTCGGGATTTCAGGCAACCCTTTCGATAGGATACCAGCCATCATTTTTTGGAATAGCCCTCGACAGAACCGATATTGCAAACAGATTAAACACTGCAATGCGCGGAATCCAGATAGTGGATCCATACTATAATGAGCTTGTCTACTCAAAGTATTTCTCCAGTGAGGGAGGAATGAAAGACATCATTTCCACCGACGAGAAGAACTGGCTTGAGAATCATAACAACACACTCAGAGTTGGCTACTTAAAAGCCAATCAACCGTATATTTCCGCCGATCAGGATGGCAGCGTTGTGGGAGTATTTGCGGATGCTCTTTCAGTGTTTTCATATGAGTACGGTATAGAGATCGAGTATACAGAGTTTTCGGACACACTTGAAATGTGCAAGGCTCTGAACAAAGGAGAGCTTGATACGGTTTGCCCGATGCACTCGGATCCGTGGCTTGCCGAATACTTCGATCTGGGAGTCTCACATCCTCTGATCGACACTACCATAAATGTTCTATATAAGGATAAGGATTTTGACCTTTCGGATAATAATAATACTGTTGCCGTCTGTACTCACAGTGCTATTCAGGAGGGCGTGGTAGAGATAAAATACCGGGACTATGTGCTTACCTACTGTGAGAATACAGAGGAATGCCTTGAGGCGGTAGCTGACGGGAGTGCTGATTTTACACTTATATCCAGCAGGATGCTTAACCTTGCAAAGCAGTATGATGCAACAGACGAGTTGGAGATTATTCCTGATGTAGATGCAATCGGAGTGTGCTTTTACACTTCAAAGAGCGATATAGTTGCGCTTGCAATAGTCGACCGGCTTGTGGATCTGACATCAAATAACATAGATGGACTGTCTCTCGCTGAGAATACCTACGTCGTTGACGACATGACGTTTCTGGATATCGTAAAGAAATACTGGTGGGGGATAGTTATTATCCTTTCTACTCTGGCATTTGTTATCATTATCGCTGTCATCATGACAAGATCCAGGCATAAGTTTAAAACCCTCTCGGAGACGGATGGACTCACCGGACTTCGAAACCGTGCGAGCGGCGAAGCACTTATCGGCAAGCGCCTCGAAGAGGATTTCACCGGTATGTTTGCGCTGATGGATGCAAATAAATTCAAGCATTACAATGACATATACGGACATGATGCCGGTGATGATGTGCTGGTTGCGATGTCGGACTGTCTAAAGCGTGCTTTTAGGGGAAATGACAGGGATATTGTTATGAGACTAG
>CAJOQF010000299.1 GCA_905236295.1 uncultured Eubacterium sp.
ACAAGGAGGAAAGTAAATTGGCTAAGAAAGTAGAAGGCTATATAAAGCTTCAGATACCGGCCGGAAAAGCTACTCCGGCACCGCCGGTTGGACCGGCCCTCGGTCAGCACGGCGTAAACATCGTCGAGTTTACAAAGCAGTTCAACGCTAAGACAGCTGATATGGGTGACACTGTAATCCCGGTTGTCATCACAGTATATGCGGACAGAAGCTTCAGCTTCATCACAAAGACTCCGCCGGCAGCAGTTCTCATCAAGAAGGCTTGCAACATCCAGTCAGGTTCAGGCACACCGAACAAGACAAAGGTTGCAACTATCTCAAAGGACAAAGTTCGCGAGATCGCTGAGACAAAGATGAAAGATCTCAACGCTGCATCTATCGAGACTGCTATGAGCATGATCGAAGGAACATGCCGAAGCATGGGAGTTACTGTAGAGGAATAATCAATACGTGTCTGATTGACATGTGTAAAAGCAACAGATTACAAGTGGGAGAGGGATGTCTCTCGCATGAACCACAGGAGGTTTAAGAATGAAAAGAGGTAAGAAATACGCAGAGGCTGCAAAGAAGATTGACAGAAATACTCTTTATGATGTAGCTGACGCTATCAAATTAACAAAAGAAGTATCAAGTGCTAAATTTGATGAGACAATCGAGGCACATATCAGAACAGGTTGTGACGGACGTCACGCTGAGCAGCAGATCAGAGGTGCTGTTGTACTTCCTCACGGAACAGGTAAGGAAGTTCGCGTACTCGTTTTCGCTAAGGGAACAAAGCTTGACGAGGCACAGGCAGCAGGCGCTGACCATGTTGGTGGTGAGGAGCTTATCCCGAAGATCCAGAATGAGGGATGGCTTGACTTTGATGTTGTAGTTGCAACACCTGATATGATGGGTGTCGTTGGACGTCTTGGACGTGTTCTCGGACCTAAAGGTCTTATGCCGAACCCGAAGGCAGGCACTGTAACTATGGATGTTACAAAGGCTATCAACGATATCAAAGCCGGTAAGATTGAGTATAGATTAGACAAGACAAATATTATCCATGTACCGATCGGAAAGGCTTCTTTCACAGAAGATCAGTTGACGGACAACTTCAAGACACTTATGGATGCTATTGTAAAGGCTAAGCCGGCATCACTCAAGGGAACATACTTAAAGAGCGTAACACTTGCTCCGACAATGGGACCTGGTGTGAAGGTTAGTACAGTTAAGTTTGCATAAGTTGTTGACAATAAAAATAAATGATGCTATTATAGCAAAGCATGCCGAAGACAGCAGGTGGCGAAAGCCTTAAATCATTCGAGCCAGCCGAGGGATAAGCTAAGAAGAATTTAGTATCTCTCTGTCTTTGCGGGCAGAGAGATTTTTTGTTGAGTGCCCTTATCACTCGCAGTTAATCCTCCGGAAAGATAATCGGTCTTTACGGGCATGACAATATTAAATAGGAGGAAAAAAACGTGGCAAAGGTAGAATTAAAGCAGCCGATAGTTCAGGAAATCGCTGATTGCGTAAACGGTGCCCAGTCTGTTGTTATCGTAGACTATCGTGGTCTTACGGTTGCAGAGGACACAGAGCTTCGTAAGCAGATGCGTGAGGCAGGCGTCACATACAAGGTTTACAAGAACACTCTTATGAACTTTGCATTCAAGGATACCGAGTTCGCACCTCTCTCAGATTACTTAGAGGGACCGAACGCTATCGCAATATCTAAGGATGACGCAACAGCACCGGCAAGAATCCTTGCAAAATTTGCAAAGACTGCACCGGCACTTGAGCTCAAGGCAGGAATTGTTGAGGGATCGTTCTATGATTCAGAAGGTATCAAGGCTATATCGAACATCCCTTCAAGAGAAGAGTTGCTCTCCAAGTTGCTTGGAAGTATCCAGTCACCGATTGCGAATTTCGCTCGTGTTATGCAGCAGCTTGCTGATAAGGGCGGAGCAGCAGATGCAGCTGTAGAGGCAGCACCGGCAGAGGAAGCACCGGCGGCAGAAGCTGAAGCTCCGGCAGAGGAAGCACCTGCAGCGGAGTAATTTAAACCGGTCACTGAGCATGACGAAGTGACATTAGTAAAAGTTAGAAAGAATTAGGAGGAATAATATCATGGCAAAGATGACAACAGCAGAGATAATCGATGCAATCAAAGAGCTTACAGTATTAGAGCTCAACGACCTTGTAAAGGCATGTGAGGAAGAGTTTGGCGTATCTGCAGCAGCAGGCGTTGTAGTAGCAGCAGCAGGCGGAGACGGAGCAGGCGCTGGCGAGGAGAAGTCAGAGTTTGACGTAGAGCTTACAGAGGTAGGCCCGAACAAGGTTAAGGTAATCAAGGTTGTTCGTGAGGTAACAGGTCTCGGACTTAAGGAAGCTAAGGAAGTTGTTGACGGAGCACCTAAGGTACTCAAAGAGGCAGCTGAGAAGGCAGAGGCTGAGGATATCAAGACTAAGCTTGAGGCTGAGGGCGCTAAGGTTACTCTTAAGTAATTTTGCTTTGAACCATAAAAGGTTGTCGCATTTTGCGGCAACCTTTTTTCTTTCACATATCCTCCCCGAAATCAGGCAAAGGTTATGTGAGTATAGTAATCATTGACTTCTTGTAAAAACACATGCGGCTCCCACGGTTCGCTACCCTCGTCCCGCTGTGGTTTCCACTTGCCTGGTCTCCACCTCCATAGATGCGCTGTCGGTCTCCGACCAGGCAGGAAACTTGCGGGATTCGGTCGCTCCCTATCCGCCTCGCCTGCATGTGTTTTTCAAGAAGTCTTTTACGTTATCGCAAAACTTTGCCTGATTTCCCGCCACGCCCGATGCCGGATGGTTGCGTCGCCGGAACGTTATTGGAGATAACGCTCTATTGTAGTGTGAAGAAAGTGATTTTGGAAATAGTTGCTGGAATGTAAGTATATGTGTGACTAAGCTGAACGTTGAAAGAAATGATAAATATGTTGATTAACTGATGTTGGATTTTTTGTACTGCATAATATCAGAAACTGAACAGTCTAGTATTTCGCAAAATCGCCCGATGGTATTTGTGCTTACACCTTCGTTGCGTTTTAAGCGAGTAAGCTGAGAAGGGCTTATTCCGTACGTATTTATGAGTTTATATTGTGATATCCCTTTTTCTTTGAGAACTTCCCAAAGTCCATCGTAAACAATCATTTTGTGCTCCTTTTATTGCATATTAACTGATATGGGTATATAATTTAAATTACTGATATCCGTTAATAACTAATATGAGTTACGCAAAAAAGGGAGGATGCAACATGAAAAAAATACTTGTAGGAATTCTGTGTGTGGGTTTGTGCATATCTGGGATGACAGCGTGTGGAACTCAGAGCGCGAAAACAAAAGAGGAAGTAAGCGATGTGGCTGCTCAAGAAGCTGAACCAGCTGAAAAAGAGCATGTACATGAATGGATTGATGCAACGTGCACTGAACCTAAAACATGTGCAACATGTGGAGCAACTGAAGGTGATCCTTTGGGACACAGTGTGGATGAATGGACAGTAACAGAAGAAGCAACTTGTTCTGAGGAGGGGGAGCGAGAAGGAGAATGCACTGTTTGCGGAGAAACTATTATAGAACCGATAGAGAAAACAGATCATGAGTGGAAATGGAAAGTCATTAAAAAGGCTACATATAAAAAGGATGGTAAAAAACAGCAGGTTTGTAAAGTTTGTGGAGCGAAGGGCAAAACAAAGAGCTATAGTATGAGTAAGAAAAAAGCGAAAAAAGCGTATAAAGAGGATTGCAAATCTTATTCATACAAAGAGATAGCGCGAGATCCGGATGATTATGAAGGTAAGATGGCGTATTTTAAAGGAGAAGTGATTCAGGTGATGGAGGATGGAAACACGGTTGCGCTTCGAGTTGATGTTACGCCTACTAGCTGGGGTTATACAGATACCATAATGGTTGCTTATGAACGTTCCGATGGAGAATCTAGAATTTTGGAGGATGATATTATAAAAATGTGGGGACAATTGGGAGGAAACTATACGTATGAAACGGTAATGGGGGCAGAGATGACTATTCCGTTATTAGTTGCCAAGTATATAGAAATCGCCGATTAGGTCTGTATAGTTGCATTGTAAAATGCACAAACGATAAACAAGCAGAGCTGGAGATTATGTAGTGGGGCGTGTGGCGGCGTAGACAATACTTAATTTGACATTGAAAGACGAATTAGAGCCCGTTTGGCTTTTTGGAGTTTGCAGAGACGCTTTTCCTGGATGGAAAAGCGAGGAGAAAGTGGCATGGATGCCGCATTTTCTCCGTGCTCGTTTGTTGCGATAACTTTTCAAAAAGCCTTACGGGCTCTTTGAGTTTTTCAGTCAAAGAAGTATTGACTATGCTGCCGCACGACATCAAGCGTTTACTTTGCTCGTGCTTTCGTGATATACTTTATGAAATAAGTGCGCGCCGCTGCTTAAGCATGCTGCGGGAGATGGGAGGTATTATGAGAAATACGCTGACAGATGAGTTACTTACGGTTTTTCTCGAGGGACGAGTGGATTCCACAAATGCTAAACAGTTTGAGTATAACCTGTTGGGGCTTGCGCGAAAATATCCTGAAAGAGGCATAAAGCTTGATGCAACGGAGCTTGAATACATCTCCAGCGTTGGGCTCAGGTCTCTATTGAAACTCAGAAAGAGCACGAAGTAAAAGATGAATTTGGCGATTTCCCAAATATCAAAGACAAGTATGAGGGATGGCTTGAAGAGGCGCATGGGCATTCGCTGTTTGATCTTCAGGGAGTTTATGCTTCTTTTGCAGCAAATTTCGTTGATGGACAATGCAATGTCGACTATGGTCTTTCGGAAGCGCAGTCAAAAAATATTACATAATCAATCAAAAACTCATGTCGGTTTTGGAGAATGCGGAATAGCTCCAAAAGACGAGGCAAAAAAATAAAAAAAGTACTTGACATAAAACACCGCCTTGTTGTACTATGTAGGTTGCACTATTGTGTTGCAATAGCCTTATTATGCCCAAATTTAAGGGGTAACTGAGGCGAAATCTGAAAAAACAAATATAACGAGAGGTGAAACGTCGATGGAGAAAAATAGGATACGTCCGGTCAAAGCCGGTAAAGGCCAGCGCATGAGCTACTCCAGACAGAAGGAAGTTCTGGAAATGCCCAATCTTATCGAAGTTCAGAAGGACTCATACGGGTGGCTTCTGAGCAAGGGATTGAGAGAAGTGTTTGATGATATATCACCCATATCAGATTACGCAGGAAAGCTCAGCCTGGAGTTTACGGATTTCAAGCTTTGCGAAGATGATGTAAAGTATTCCATTCCGGAGTGCAAGGAGAGGGATGCTACTTATTCCGCACCGCTGAAAGTGAGAGTGCGTCTGCACAAGAAAGAGACGGATGAAATAGACGAACATGAGATTTTCATGGGCGATTTACCACTTATGACGGAGACTGGTACATTCGTTATCAACGGAGCTGAGCGTGTTATCGTCAGCCAGCTTGTACGTTCTCCGGGAATATACTATGGAATAGCTCACGATAAGATAGGAAAGAAACTCTTTTCGTGTACTGTGATCCCGAACCGAGGGGCATGGTTGGAGTATGAGACAGACTCCAATGATGTCTTTTACGTGCGCGTTGACAGAACCAGAAAAGTTCCGATAACCGTACTTATCCGTGCACTCGGTATCGGCACAGACGCTGAGATCACAGAGCTTTTCGGTGAGGAGCCGAAGATCCTTGCAAGTTTCGGTAAGGATGCCGCTCACAATTATGAGGAAGGTCTTCTCGAATTATACAAGAAGATCCGTCCGGGCGAGCCGCTTTCGGTAGATAGCGCAGAAAGCCTTATCACGTCAATGTTCTTTGATCCGAGACGTTATGATCTCGCAAAGGTAGGACGTTATAAGTTCAATAAGAAATTAATGTTCAGAAACCGCGCTGCAGGACACGCTCTTGCAGAGGATGTTGTGCTTCCGGATACCGGCGAAGTTATCGAGGCAGGCACGGTTCTCACTCGCGAGCAGTGTGACGACATCCAGAATGCTGCGGTTCCGTATATCTGGCTTGCAGCCGAGGAGAGAAATGTAAAGGTTCTTTCCAATATGATGGTTGACATCAGAAACTATGTTGATATCGAGGATCCTAAGAGCATCGGTATCACAGAGCTTGTGTACTTCCCTGTTCTTGACGGTATCTTAAAAGAGAACGAGGGCAAGTCAAATGAGGAGCTTCTCGAGGCTATAAAGGCTGATGCGTCTGACCTCATACCTAAGCACATCACAAAGGAAGACATCATAGCTTCTATTAACTATAATATGCATCTCGAATATAAGATAGGCAACAAGGACGATATAGA
>CAJOQF010000300.1 GCA_905236295.1 uncultured Eubacterium sp.
GACTTGCGAAATAATTGTTGATATTGGTGTATCCCGGATTGACTCCGGTCTCGCGAATAGATACCCCCTCATATCTCCCGAAGCTCATCTCCCGCACTCTCTCGTCAATCTCGATATCCTGTCTGCCGCGGGTAATGATCTTTGCGGTGTGATAAGCACGGTTCAGAGGTGATGAATACACCTTTTCAAAAGTGATACCCTCTTTTTCAAAACCATCCCTAGACAGTTCCGCCAGCTTTATCCCGTTTTTGTTGAGCGGAATATCGGTAGAACCCTGAATCAGTCCCTTTGTGTTCCAATCAGTTTCGCCATGCCTCATCAAATAAAGTCTCATAGATTCTCCATTCTAAAAGTCATCATTTTGCTCGAGATACTCCATGCATTCCTCGATATCTTCCGGAAGCGGAGCACTAATCTCGGTTTTGTCGGGTAAGACAAGTGTCTGCGCATGCAGCATCTGTCTTTTTATATTATATGATTTTTTTCCGTTCACTGCACTAACTAATTTAATAATTTTTTCGCCGCCGTATTTTACGTCTCCGAGGAGCGGATGTCCAACAGATGCAAGATGCGCTCTGATCTGGTGTGATTTACCGGTTATCAGATGGATCTCAAGAAGTGTGCAGCCACCCATTACATCTATAGGCTCGTATTCAGTCTCGATCCTCGACTCGTTTGCGTCCTCGGTCGGCTCCTTTGTGACCTTCACCTTGTTTGTCTTCGAATCTTTGGTGAGGTAGCCGGTTATATACTGCTTTTCCGTGATCTCACCCGATACGATAGCAAAATAGTATTTTTCTATAGTTCTTTCTTTAAAGTACTTTGAATAAGTCTGCAGCCCCTTTAAGGTCTTTCCGAAAACGAGGATTCCCGAAGTGTTCCTGTCGAGCCTGTTTACTATCGAAGGGTGAAAAGTCTTCAGTTCTTCCTCATCGATTTTTTTCTCTTTCAGCAGATAATCTATCAGATATTCATTAGCCGAAATATCATCCTGATTTGATTTCTGGGATAAAATTCCCGCCGGTTTATTGATCACAACAATGTCTTCGTCCTCATAAATGACGTCTAAATCAATTGATTTTTTTTCGTTTTTCAAATCAAGTGCGTATTTTTTTTCATCTCCGGCAAACTTGTTGTAGGTTTCGTCAGAGATAAACAAACAAAGAACGTCTCCAAGTCCAGTAATTTCGCTACCTTTAATTTTACATTTATTCAAAGTGAAATTTTTCTTTCGCATCATTTTGTAAATGAAGCCTTTTGATGCATTTGGCAAAATCTTTTGAATCAACTTGTCTATCCTTTGTCCTGCCTGGTTTTCAGAAATCGTTATCTTTTTCATCTTTGTTTCTTCTTTCTGTGAACATTTCTAATTTTCTTATTGGGTTTTCTATCAACTTTTTCATTAGTTGATTTTTTATTTAATTTCTCAGAACTGTTTTTTCTCGGTCTTATAAGACAATTTTTATCAAATCCTATCAAGTCATTTCGCCCCTCTTTCAGCAGCGCTTCCCTGACCAGATCATAATTTGCAGGATCCGCAAACTGTATAAGCGCCCTCTGAGCAGCCTTCTCCTTAAAGCTTTTGGGGACGTAAATATTCTTCATA
The DNA here is from genome assembly GCA_905236295.1 of uncultured Eubacterium sp. Classification (GTDB taxonomy): domain Bacteria; phylum Bacillota; class Clostridia; order Lachnospirales; family Lachnospiraceae; genus Eubacterium_C. The sequence goes on from CAJOQF010000300.1 coordinate 1,607, forward strand.
TCGCGCGGATCAACACCCGTATAATACATCACCGTAGAGAGAGTCGATGGCGTCGGATAGAAATCCTGAACCTGCCTTGGCGAAAACCCCATCTTCTTAATATAGCAGGCAAGTTCGATCGCATCCTTAAGGGTAGACCCCGGATGCGAGGACATGAGATACGGAACAACATACTGTTCCTTACCGGTGCGTTTATTCACCTCATCAAACTTCTTTAAAAAGGCATCGTATACGGCACGAGAAGGCTTACCCATGGCTGAGAGCACACTGTCTGATATATGTTCGGGAGCAACCCTCAGCTGCCCGCTTATATGGTGTCTGCAAAGCCTGTCCAAGAACTCATCGCTTTTATCCTGCATGAGATAATCATACCTGATCCCCGACCTGATAAATACCTTTTTTACACCCTTTATCTTTTCAATATCGGCAAGCAGATTACAATACCGTTTGTGACTTGTATCCATGTTTTTACAGATCGCCGGATAAAGGCATTGCCTGTTTATGCAGGCACCGGATTTTAGCTGCTTTTTGCAGGCTGCGTGATAAAAGTTTGCCGTGGGACCGCCCACATCATGTACATAGCCCTTGAAATCCCTATCCTGTGTCATCTTTTTTACTTCTTCAAGGATCGATCTTTCACTTCTTGTCTGCACTATCCTCCCCTGGTGGAAATTCAATGAGCAGAAGCTGCAGCCGCCGAAACATCCTCTGTTTGAGGTAACCGAAAACTTTATCTCAGCTATAGCAGGCACTCCCCCATCCTTCTCGTACATAGGGTGATACGTCCTCATATACGGGAGCTCATACACATCATCCATATCGATCTCAGAGAGAGGAAGAGACGGTGGATTTTGTTTAATCAGAATTTTATTATCATATTTTTCATATAAACTACGTGCACTAAACGGATCTGTATTCTTGTACTGAACCATAAAGCTTTCCGCATATTTTCTTTTATCATTTATCAGATCCGGATAAGCAGGCAGAACTATACCGTCGCTTAGATTGGCCTCGTCCTCCCTTAGCTTTACAACCGTACCTCTGATGTAGCTCAAATCCTTTACATCGATCCCGGAAGCCAGTGCGTCCGCAACCTCCACGATCGCCCTCTCTCCCATTCCGTAGGTGAGGATATCTGCGCCCGAATCCAGAAGAACAGATCTTTTAAGCTTATCGCTCCAGTAATCATAGTGTGCAAGTCTTCTGAGCGAGGCCTCGATCCCGCCCAGGATTATCGGCACATCCTTGTATGTTCTCCTGATAAGATTTGAATAGACCACAGTTGCATTATCCGGTCTGAGTCCCATCCTTCCCCCCGGGGAATACGCATCCGTCTTCCTGTGTTTTTTAGCGACAGTGTAGTGATTTACCATGGAATCCATATTTCCGGCGCTGACTAAAAAGCCAAGCCTCGGTCTCCCGAATACATCGATACTGCTATCATCCTTCCAGTCCGGCTGAGGAATAATTCCAACCGTATATCCCCGAGATACCAGAACACGTGAAATGATCGCATGACCAAAAGAGGGGTGATCCACATAGGCATCCCCACACACGTATACGAAATCGAGTTCTTTTAAATTGTGTTTTTTCATATCCTGTCTGCTGACAGGAAGAAAATTATTCTCAAACATAGTTTTATTAACAGTGAAAAAGAGCCTTGCGGCTCTTTTTATGACTCATCAGTATTTTCTTCAGTTGCTTGTTCCGCGGACTTCTCCGGCTCTGCAGGAGTACTGTCATCCTGCGCTTCGTCGAGCATCCTCTCCGCCGGAATGAGCTGTGATCTGCTTTCAATGACAGTATCAAGCTGCTTTTGCATAAATGAGATGGTGTTCTCGTATCTGATACGCAATCCCTCCATCGTCTTGTTGAGAACATCCTCAAAATTTTTTAACAGGTCATCCGTGTATGCCATAGCGCCGGTGCGTATGTCATTTGCCTGCATTATAGCGTCGTTCAAGGTTTCCTGACCCTGGTTGGAAGCAACCAGGACTATTTCGTTTGCCTGGGCATAAGCCTGCTGCATTATCTCGTGCTCACTGATAAGCTCATTTGTCTGAACCTGTGCCTCAGCGATGATCGCATCTGCCTTTGCCTGAGCATCAGCCAAGATCGCCTCTCTGTTGCTGATGATCTGCTGGTACTTTCTAACCTCGTCAGGAGTCTTCATCTTTAACTCATGGATCATATCCATGAGCTCTTCCTTGTTGACTACGATCTTCTCTCCCGAAGAGAAAGCCTGAGGTTTGCACTCGTCTACATAGGTTTCAATTTCCTCGATAATCTGTTCCATACGTCCCATAGGTCTGTATATATCTCCTTATTTAAATTTATTATGTATAATGTCTATTAATTGCTCCGGTACAAATTTACTGATATCACCGCCATAGGAGGCTATCTCCTTAACAATGGTGGAACTGAGATAAGCAAATTCAAGGCTGGTAGTCAAAAATATCGTGTCGACATTCGGGTTGACCACCCTGTTGGTCTGAGCTATGGAAAGCTCATATTCAAAATCGGTCACTGCCCTGAGTCCTCTGACAAGCACGGTGGCACCGATCTCGTCTGCATAATTGACAAGCAATCCGTCAAAGCTTGTAACCTTGACATTGGGGATGTCTTTTGTAGCATCCTTAATCATAGTAACACGTTCATCAACAGAAAACAACGGATTTTTTTCGCTGTTTCTAAGCACGCTGACATACAGTTCATCGACCATTTTAGCTGAACGATTGATAATATCAAGATGTCCAAGTGTCACTGGATCAAAGCTTCCGGCATATATACCTTTAATCATTTTTGTAAATTCTCCGATATGCATTATTTCTTTGTCAAAAAGACATGTTTATTATTTTTGTAATTCTTTACCTTCTTAATCTCAAAACCATAATCTTCGGCAAAAGAAAAATCAGTTGGCGCAGATGCCTCTATGATGACTGTCGTATACTCATCACAGATACTGCTGTTTGAAAGCTTTTCGATCAGCTTATCTTCCCACCCGTTATCATACGGCGGATCAGCGAAAATAATATCAAAAGGCTCCTTACCACCGAGATAATCGATGGCCTTTATCGCGTCCATACAAAGAGCGCAATCAACTGAACACAGACCGGTAAATTCAATATTATCTTTAATGACAGACAGAGCCTGTCTGGAATTTTCGACAAAAACAGTCTCTTTTGCACCACGACTCAGAGCCTCAAGCCCAATAGCCCCCGATCCGGAAAAGAGATCCAGAAACCTCGCCCCCGGAACATCAAAAGAAATCATATTAAAGAGTGTTTCTTTTATCTTGTCCGTCGTAGGTCTGGTGCCAAGACCGGGCAGAGTCTTTAACGGCATGCTTCTCGCCGTACCGGCTATAATCC
>CAJOQF010000301.1 GCA_905236295.1 uncultured Eubacterium sp.
GTTATACTGCTTGAATAAACGTCTTGCACCAGCGGACGGAGGTGTTACCATATAACGCCTACCGAAATATACAGGAGTTTCACTTTCTTCATGTGCCTTTTTGATCATATCTTGCCAATAATCAAAGAACTCCTGCATTTCTTCCTCAACATCGGCGATATTATCCCTAAGTTCAGAGTCCGCTCTCGCGTTTATGCTTTTGATTCGATCCGTGATATATGTTTCAACTTCAAGGATTGTCTTTTCAAAAGCCTCCTCATCAAAATAATCGGCGTCCTTATCCTCAGTCAGAGATTCCATGTGCCTGAGAAGTGTGGTAATAACAGCATGTAAGGCTCTTTCACGTGCTGGTTTAGAGAATGGAGTAGCTCCAGTGGGCTCGACAAATCTGTAAAAAGAGTCGTGATAGGCACGGAAGCGCTCATAGTGTGAGCGATCCCTGCTTTTGGTGGCATCATACTGAACAAACGCGACACCGGGGAAAGAGCGACCTACACGGCTTGATGCCTGAATATACTCGCTTGTCAGTTTAGGCTGGCCAACCATGAGCATTACATTGAGTCGGGCCACGTCGATACCAACCGAAATCATATTTGTTGCCAGTAACACGTTTGATGCGTATCGCTTGGCATCCATGTTTTCCTTGGAATATTCGATTTTCTCCAGTTAATCTCGCGTTTCATTCAGTTCTGTGGTGGATACGCGGCTCGTTAGTTCATCGGAATTGACAATGAGCCGTCTTGTAGTAAACATTCTGTTTGCGGTACGGATTATAAAATCCTTAACGTCATCGTCAACAAGGGTTGACGCTTTTCCGAGATCTTTGAGGCTGTTAAAGTAAACCGTCAGCGTCCAGAGTTTATCCTTCACCTCGTCGGGAAGCTGCATCATATATGCTTTTTGAAGCAAAGCGGCCATTGACCGGATTTCGGTCATGGCTTTTGTGCGTCCGGATGGCATAATGCCGACATATTTTCTGCCGTATTTCCTCTCAGCGTAGTCGATGACATCTTCCTTTGCAAAAAAGGAATCTTCCGCATCCAGCCCGGGTGCCGGGAACTGTACGACCTCGCGGTTATACAATACCGAGCATTGCTCTTTTGCCCGTCTGATTGTTGCAGTCGAAGCAATAACTTTGGGTTTAATGCCCTTCATGCTGGACAAACCGTCGACAGCTGCTTCATACAGGCCAACCATAGTGCCGAGCGCACCTGATATAAGATGAAGCTCGTCCTGAATAATCAGTTCTGGAGCGCGATTATCGGAATGCAGACCGAAAAATGATCCGACACGCCCGTCCCATGCCATCATTGCGAATTTGTCCACCGTTCCAAACAGCAAGGTTGGGGGTGTAGCATATAATTCTTCGTCAATAATTTGAATCGGGAGACGATCCGTAAAGTTGCAGTCTTCATGCGGACAGAACATATAAAAATGCTTGCCCCTCATGGAATAGCCCCATTCTCCAACCAAATGCCCATTTTTATCGTCTTTGACTAGTTTTGTTCCACACCAAGGGCATTTTAAAACCTGAAACTTATTGTGTCGCTCCTTTTCATTCCGAACAGCATAAGCGTGACTTACATTTTGCAACTTATCCAGATGATACTCTGCACTGTTTTTTCCGCCGGTATTATTGTTCGGAATATGGGTTCCGCCAATCCACAATCCGATAGTAATCGGATTCTTTCCAAGAGGATACGAAGGATATTTGTGCTTTTTCTGAAGACAATCCTGCCTTATATACTCACAGGCACAAATCAAAGTCGCAGCTCTTGTAAACTGCTGTGCAGCCAAAAGTCTGAGCGTATAACGCATCATGACAGTAGTGCCGCCTGATTGGTTGGGGTAGGCAAGTTTTCTGTAGAAGATGGTAAACGCGGTAAGGCCAAGATACGCTTCCGTTTTACCACCGCCAGTGGGGAACCAAATCAGATCGACGATAGAACGATCCTCTCCATTGTCTTCAACAATAGAGTTGATGTCCATCAGGAGAAATGCGATTTGGAAGGGTCTCCATTTACAATTTGCGTCACTCTCTTCCGAATAATCCAGATTGCAGAGCCAATCGGAAATCTCGGAATCTTCCGGATACCTGTCGGCGTTTTCTCGAGACATATCGCCTTGTTTCTGAATATGTACGCGTTGCATGAACATGGCTCGATTTGCCAAAAGAAATGCGTTGTACGCATTTTCGTTTTTCTGAAGCGTTTCTATGCCTGCATGCATTCTCTCTGCAGCACGTTTGCATTCCCAAATATTCTTAGCGGCAGCGGATTCATAGCGGCGATCAAGGGATGCGGCGGTATCCTCTAGGTCTTTTATCCACGCGGAGTACAGATCCACCAGTCTACTCATAGAAGAGAGTTTCGTCTCACGATCTGCTTGGCTTAAATCAGAGAGATACTTCATCGAGAGCTCTTTATCTGATATCAGATCGTTCTTGGGCAATGAGAAGCTCATTGCAGGGACTTCTTTCACCGGGAAAAAATCGGTCCACAGTCTCCCGATTCCGCTCTCGGAGATATCCCAATCCACGGATGTACCTAACCCGGTAGCAAAGATTTTCTTGTGTCTGTATAGCAGCTCAAGTGATTTTTCTTCATCGTCCATATACTCAGGGTTCAGATTTGGATTGCTCTCTACAAATACAAACTCGTTGTATCGGA
>CAJOQF010000302.1 GCA_905236295.1 uncultured Eubacterium sp.
TAGTTCTTTCCACCTGCAAGTACGATTCCTATAGCTTCCATTATAGCTCACCCCCCTTTATAATGTATTCTCCGGCTTCAAGTTCGCCGCCGGGGTAATCTTCTGTTGTTGTCGGTCCCTTGATGGCGGTATTTTTACCGATCGTGACATTGGACGGGATGATGGAATTCTCTCCTATTGTCACAAGTCCAAAGGAATAGACATCTTTGTTGAGCTTGCTCGGCTTCTCATCGCCAAGTCCTATCTTGGTCTTGTCTCCGATCTTGCAATCCTCGGCTATTATCGCCTCTTCTATGACGGCGCCTTCACCGATTATGGTGTCCTCCATAATAACGGAGTCCCTGATGATGGTGCCCTCTCCGACATATACTCCCGAACCGATAACCGAATGGATAACCTGTCCGTAAATCTCACATCCGTCACTGATGATTGACTTTTCGACCACCGCCTTGTCGCCTATGTATTGCGGGGCAAATGTATCCTGGTTTGTGTAGGTCTTCCACGACTGCTCATACAGATTGAAGACCGGAACTATATCTACAAGCTCCATGTTTGCTTCCCAGTATGAGCCGAGGGTTCCTACATCCTTCCAGTATCCCGTAAACTCATAAGCCACGAGATTCTTGCCCTTCTCAAACACATGCGGAATGATATGTTTTCCGAAATCACACTCCGGCTGATCCTTAAGCGCTATGAGAGCTTCACGAAGCACGCGCCATGTGAAGATATAAATACCCATGGAAGCAAGGTTGCTCTTTGGCTTCGCCGGCTTCTCCTGGAAATCAGTGATCCTGCCTTCCTTGTCTGTGACCATGATACCGAAACGCTTTGCCTCCTCCATCGGAACCGGCATAACAGCTATGGTGAGGTCTGCGCCCTTGGCTTTATGATGATCTAACATATCCTCATAATCCATCTTGTATATGTGGTCACCCGAAAGGATCAGAACATACTCCGGATTGTAAGAATCAATAAAGTGTATATTCTGATAGATGGCATTTGCTGTTCCTGTATACCACTCGCTGTTATCACTCTTTTCATACGGCGGAAGAATCGTAACTCCGCCATTGTTACGGTCAAGATCCCACGGGATACCTATTCCGATATGGGAGTTCAAGCGAAGCGGCTGATACTGTGTGAGCACGCCAACAGTGTCTATACCTGAGTTGATACAGTTACTCAGAGGGAAATCTATAATTCTGAACTTTCCACCAAATGCTACTGCCGGTTTTGCTACCTCCTCAGTAAGCACTCCGAGACGGCTGCCCTGACCTCCTGCCAGAAGCATCGCGATCATCTCTTTTTTGATCAAATCAACCACCCCTTTTCTAAAAAAAATCCTTAAACTATTTTATCATAAGTGAATAAAAAAATATACAAAAATTTTAAATTTTTATGCAACTTTCCCATATGTATAGTTGCTTATTTTTTCACTGTCGAAAAAACAACCATATCGGTATCGTAATACTCTTCCATGAGCTTGTCGTACAAGCCCTTTGCCTCCTCGTTGTCAACCTCTCCGCTGTCTGCGCCTTCTGAAGAATTGTAGATGTATGAAGCGTTGCCCTCTTCATCAAAAGTCTCAGTCGCCTCGGCAACGGTCACAAGCTCTCCGTCTTTGATCGTGTGCTTTCCAACATAGTGATGTCCGACCGTATATATCATTCCATCCTTTACTGCAAGCGGATTTGCGCTTCCGCCGCTCTGAACAAATCCAACATATTCCGGAGCACCGTTCTCATCATATATAAATACTTCAGCCTCGGTTGCATTTTCAGAACCATCCTCGCCGAATGTGCTCAATGCTACAAGAAATACGTCCTCATCATTGAGTGTCTCATTTGCATATCCCTGTCCGTCAGTCAGAGTCTTGTCCGCCATCTGAGTCCATGTGTCGCATCCCTCTGTGCTGACAGTCTGTGCATGATCGGCAACAAGCCCCATAAGACCCTTTTCATCCGGATCAACTGCGTCGGCAGCCTCATTGCCGCCCACCTGCTCAACCTCAGAGGTCTCACCCTCAGTAATTGCAGCATCGGATGTCTGTCCCTCTGTTGCCTGTGTATCTGATACAACTGCCTCGCTCTGCGAAGTCGCAGCAGGCTCCTCCGCCTTTTTACCGCACGCACTGATCGATGCCACCAATAAAACGATACCAAGTACCGCTAACACTTTTCTTTTCATAATTTTCCTCCTACTTAGTTTAGCAATATAATATGTAATACATTTTATTTTAGTACAATCATACTGATGATACAATAGTTCAAATTGCACCAAATGGTGTCTACTTTACAGAAATATTTTTTATGATAAAATGATTCATGAATCAATAACAATACTTATCAAGGAGTGATCTCAGATGAATGATTTTACTATAGATTTCAGCAATCCGTGCAAGATACATTTTATAGGAATAGGCGGCATCAGTATGAGCGGTCTTGCCCACGTTCTTTTAAAAGAAGGTTTTACCGTCACCGGCTCCGACTCACAGCATTCCGCTCTGACAGATGAGCTCGAGGCTGCGGGAGCCATCATAGGCTATCCACAGAAACCGGAAAACATCGCAGACGATGTAAAGGTAGTCGTGTTTACCGCAGCTATCCACGAGGACAATCCGGAGTTTATCCGTGCCAAATCCTTAGGAGTGCCAATGCTTACCCGCTCAAAACTCTTAGGTCAGATCATGGAACACTACAAAAACTCCATAGCGATCGCCGGCACACACGGAAAGACCACCACCACCTCAATGCTCTCAGTGATCCTTCTCGAAGCTGACAAGGATCCAACCATATCGGTCGGCGGAATACTCAACGCCATCCACGGAAACATCCGCATCGGAAGCAGCGACGTCTTCCTCACCGAAGCGTGCGAGTACACCAACAGCTTCCACGACTTCTTCCCAAGGTATTCGATCATACTTAATATAGAAGAAGACCACCTTGATTTTTTCAAGGATATAAATGACATAAGAAACTCATTCAGGATTTTCGCCGAGGGCACAAAAGACGGAGGCACCCTCATTATAAACGGGGCTATCGACAACCTCGACGAGATCACCAAAAACATCCCGAATGTAAGCACTTACGGAATGGACGCATCCTGCGACTTTCATCCTGCCGACATTTCTTATGATGAGCACGGTTGCGCGACATATACTCTTATCCACGGTGATGATACTCTCGGCGAAATCACCTTGAGCGTTCCGGGAGAGCACAATGTCGAAAACTCCCTGGCCGCCGCTTCACTTGCTCACATAATGGGGATAGATCCCGATGCGATCGCATCAGGTCTCAGCGACTTTACAGGAACCGACAGGCGCTTCCAGTACAAGGGCAAAGTAAACGGGGCTGACCTCTATGACGACTACGCACACCATCCGACGGAGATAAGCGCCACCCTAAAAACCGCAAAATCTCTCGGTGCCAACAGAGTCATCTGTGTTTTCCAGCCTCACACCTATACCCGCACGCTCGCTCTTATGGACGATTTTGTAAACGTGTTATCGGAGGCCGACATAGTTGTCATGGCCGAGATATATGCTGCCAGAGAGCAGAATACCACAGGATTGAGTTCCAAAGTCATAGCTGACCGCCTGACCGAAATGGGCAGGAAAGCATACTACTTTGAAACCTTCGATGAAATAAAAAAATTTTTATTAAAAAAAGCTATCAACGGGGACTTGTTGATAACTATGGGTGCAGGTAATATCGTAAATGTAGGAGATGACTTGATCAAAGGTTAATTATCCACATTTCCACCCTTATCCACATACAGTTATAAGCCGCCACAGTGGGAAACTCGCACTTTTCAGGCGGCTTATCTTGTGCTATTATCCATTTACGAAAAATATTTGAGCGTTTTTTGATGCTCAAAAACGAGAGGGATGTTTATGCGCAGGATCAATTTGGCAAAGGGTGCCAAATCTACAACAACTACAATTCCAAATCAGTTTATAGATGATTATATGGCTAATACAAACGGTGAATTCGTAAAGGTTTACCTCTATCTTTTGCGCCATATTTGCGATTGTGATGTGCAGTTTTCTGTAGCAACGATCGCCGACAGCTTAAATCACACCGAGCGCGACATCATGCGCGCATTAAAATATTGGGAGACCAAAGGGCTCTTAAGCCTTGAGTACACCGAGGGCGGCGAACTTTCAGGCATCTGCCTTCCAGAGTGCAACGAATCATGCATACTGTATGAAGATGCTTCACAGCTCGCTAAAGAGGCTGATGCTGTCATCTGTGAACAGGCACATACAAAGCCAAAGGTAAAGATAGCTTCCGAGGAGCAGGATCACATCTACTCAAAAGACGAGATCAACTCCTTCAAGCAGGATGACAGCATAAGAGAGCTTCTCTACATCGCCGAGACCTATCTCGGACGCACGCTCTCTGCAGCTGACTGCCAGACCATATTCATGCTCTACGACAGACTCAAGTTCGGAACAGACCTTATAGAGTACCTTATAGAGTACTGTGTGTGCAACGGAAGCAAAGGTATCCGCTATATCGAAAAGACCGGACTCGGCTGGCACGCCGAGGGCATCAGAACCGTGGAGGACGCTAAGCGTGTACAGGCACTCAGCAGTGCAAACCACAGGGCAGTCAAAAAGGCTTTCGGACTCACTTCCAGAAAGCTCGTCAAATCCGAAGTGGACTTCATCTCAAAATGGAGCTCTGCATACGGATTTACCACAGAGATTATCGAGGAAGCCTGCAACCGCACCATCCTCACCACACATCAGCCGAGCTTCGTCTATGCAGACAAGATCCTCTCCGTATGGCACGACCAGCACGTAAAGGATCTGAGCGATATCGAGAAACTCGATGCTCTTCACAAGAACAAGCAGAAGCCTCAGGCAGATAAAACCATCTGTGCCAAACCCGGTGGATTCAACAATTTCCCTGCCAGGGATTACGACTACTCAAAACTTGTCGGTGATCTTGTAGAGACCACCGTAATCCAGTGAGGTATGACCTATGTCTCTGACAAACAGCCAGTATGATGAGCTCATGCGCGTCTACGACGCAAGGAGAAACGACAATCTCCACACGCTTAAAATTCGAAAGCAGGAGCTCTATTCCAAATACCCCAGACTGAAGGAGATCGACGATCTGGTTTCCTCCACAGGGGTCAGATATACAAAAGAAAAGATACTGAATCCCGGCAAGGCTACCGGCAGTTTAAAGGATGAGCTCGACAAGCTATCGAAGGAGCGAAGCGAGATACTCACTTCGCACGGATACCCTGCCGACTACCTTGAGATGCACTACGATTGCAATGACTGCCGCGATACGGGATACATCGA
>CAJOQF010000303.1 GCA_905236295.1 uncultured Eubacterium sp.
AGAGACGTATACAGAATCCGAACCACCGGCCCCTGAGCCGGTCGAAGGTAAATACACCTTCCCGCCTGTCTCACTTTTAAACCCGGCAAAATCCGGAAGCGGATCGGGAGGAAACGACGCGGCGGAGACTGCGGAGAAACTGAGAACTGTCCTGGCCACATTCGGTGTTAAGGTCACCATCAACGACATAAGTGTCGGACCGGCTGTTACCCGATATGAGATCCAGCCTGAGATGGGTGTCAAAGTATCAAAGATAGTTTCGCTTTCTGATGATATCAAGCTTAATCTTGCGGCGGAGGATATCAGGATCGAAGCGCCTATCCCGGGTAAGGCAGCTATAGGAATTGAGGTTCCAAATAAGGAAAACGTCACCGTAGCATTCCGTGAACTCATTGAGTCCGATAAGTTTAAAAATTCCAAGTCCAATATTGCCTTTGGCGTCGGAAAAGATATTGCGGGCGAGGTTATTGTGTCGGATATAGCAAAGATGCCGCATCTTCTTATTGCAGGTGCTACAGGTTCCGGAAAATCCGTATGTATCAACACGATTATAATGAGCATTCTCTACAATGCTGATCCGGAGGATGTCAAACTTATCATGATAGATCCAAAGATTGTCGAGCTTTCCGTATACAACGGTATCCCGCATCTTTTCATTCCTGTTGTAACCGATCCGAAAAAAGCAGCCGGTGCATTGCATTGGGCGGTCAGCGAGATGGATGAGCGATATCAGAAGTTTGCCGAGATGCATGTAAGAGACTTAAAGAGTTACAATGCCAAGGTTACTTCAATAGAGGATGTTGAGGGAGAAAACAAGCCGAAGAAACTGCCGCAGATCGTTATTGTGGTGGACGAGCTTGCCGACCTTATGATGGTTGCCCCGGGAGATGTGGAAGATTCAATCTGCCGTCTGGCACAGCTTGCCAGAGCCTGTGGTATACATTTGATCGTCGCTACACAGCGACCATCAGTAAATGTCATCACCGGTCTTATCAAGGCAAATATGCCTTCCAGAATAGCGTTCGCGGTTTCTTCGGGTGTTGATTCAAGAACAATTCTCGATATGACCGGAGCGGAAAAGCTGCTTGGAAAGGGCGATATGCTCTTCTATCCGCAGGGAATACCAAAGCCCGTCAGAGTACAGGGCGCCTTTGTTTCGGATGAGGAAGTCGGCAGGGTGGTTGATTTCTTCAAGGAGCATCAGACGGAGAGTGCGTATGATGATTCGATCGAGGAAAAGGTTTCAACCCTTGCCGCACAGACCAAGGGAGGATCATCGTTTTCTAGCACTGCATCGCCGTTTGACGACAACTCCGACGACAGGGATTCGTACTTTGTGGATGCCGGCAAATTCATAATTGAAAAGGAGAAAGCGTCGATAGGTATGCTTCAGAGAACATTCAAAATAGGCTTTAACAGGGCTGCCAGAATTATGGATCAGCTCTCCGACGCCGGTGTGGTCGGACCCGAGGAGGGTACAAAACCCAGAAAGATCCTTATGACCATGCCTGAGTTTGAAACTTATATCGAAGAAGTTTTATAGGTTTAAACGGTTGCGCTATGTATGAAAAGTGATGTGTGTTCAGTTACTTATTGATTATGATATTAAAGTGTGGTAAACATTTAATGTAGGTTTTAGTACAGCAAAAAGGAGAATGGTGATGAAAACTGATATTGAGATTGCACAGCTCAACAAAATGTCACATATTAAGGATGTGGCAACAAAACTCGACATTAAAGAGGATGAACTTGAGTTCTATGGGAAGTACAAGGCCAAGCTTTCTGATGAACTTATGGACAGAGTTAAGGATAATCCGGACGGAAAGCTTGTATTAGTTACGGCTATCAACCCGACACCAGCCGGAGAGGGCAAGACAACCACAACAGTTGGTCTCGGTCAGGCTCTTGGAAAGAAAGGTATAAAGTCGGTTATCGCCCTCAGAGAGCCTTCTCTCGGACCGTGTTTTGGAATCAAGGGTGGAGCAGCCGGCGGCGGATATGCGCAGGTTGTACCAATGGAGGATTTAAATCTTCATTTCACCGGTGACTTCCATGCAATCACATCAGCAAATAACCTTTTGGCAGCAATGCTTGATAATCATATACAGCAGGGCAATGTACTTGGCATCGATCCGAGACAGGTAAAATGGAAGAGATGTCTCGACATGAACGATCGTGTGCTTAGAAATACAGTTGTAGGTCTTGGAGCGAAGGCAGATGGAATGGTAAGAGAAGACCATTTTGTTATCACTGTTGCATCAGAGATCATGGCTGTTCTCTGTCTCGCAGATGACCTTGCGGATCTCAAAAAGCGTCTTGGCAGAATGATCGTTGCATACACCTTTGACGGAAAGCCTGTAACAGCAGATGACCTTTCTGCGACAGGTGCTATGGCAGCACTCTTGAAGGATGCTATCAAGCCAAACCTTATACAGACATTGGAGGATACTCCGGCGATAGTTCACGGAGGACCTTTTGCAAATATCGCTCACGGCTGCAACTCGGTAAGAGCAACCAAGATGGCATTAAAGCTTGCGGATGTTGTTGTCACAGAGGCAGGTTTCGGTGCTGATCTCGGAGCTGAGAAGTTCTTTGATATCAAGAGCCGTGCTGCAGGTCTCAATCCTGAGTGCGTAGTGCTGGTTGCCACAGTGAGAGCATTGAAGTACAACGGAGGCGTTGCCAAGGAGGATCTCTCAAATCCAAATCTTGAAGCACTCAAGAAGGGTATAGTAAACCTTGAAAAGCATATTGAGAACCTTTCAAAATACAATGTTCCGATAGTTGTAACGCTCAATGCGTTTGTCAGCGACACAGACGAAGAGATATCTTACGTTGAGAACTTCTGCAAGGAGAGAGGCTGCGAGTTCGCTCTTTCAGAAGTATGGGAAAAGGGCGGCGAAGGCGGACTTGCTCTTGCAGAAAAGGTAATGGATACTCTTGAGAACAAGACTTCAAACTTTGCACCTTTATATGACGTAAATCTCTCTATCAAGGAAAAGATTGAGACGATCGCAAAAGAGATTTACGGAGCAGACGGCGTTACATATTCAGCCGCTGTAAACAGAGAGATCGGAAAGATAGAGCAGCTCGGTCTTGACAAGGTGCCTGTATGTATGGCAAAGACCCAGTACTCACTCTCAGACGATCCGAAGAAGCTTGGAAGACCTGAGGGCTTCACTATTGAAGTCAGAGAGGTATATTTAAGTGCCGGAGCGGGATTCGTTGTTGCCATTAACGGCTCGATCATGACAATGCCGGGACTTCCTAAGGTGCCTGCGGCAAACAATATAGATGTAGATGAAAATGGAAAGATAGTTGGATTGTTTTAAGTGATAGTATGAAATGTGCTAATTGTGGGGCTGAACTGATCCTTGGAAGTGTTTACTGTGCAGCCTGTGGCAGGGAGGCAATGATTGTTCCGGATTACAATCCGGAAGAAGAAGAACTGGAAGTAAACATCGTTAAAGATATGGAGCCGGGCGACGACAGAAATGTCGTGCCGGCTCCGAATAATGAAAAAACGCCTGAGAAAAAGCCCAAAAAGAAAAAACTTTCAAAAAAGAATATTGCTGCACTTATAGCTATAATCCTTGTTGTTATTTTGATCGTTGGAGTTATCGTTGTCAGAAATGCGAACTCCTATGAAGTACAGTATGAGAAAGCGTACTCAAGCTATGAACATAAAAATTATGACAAAGCACAAAAGAGTATAGATAAGTGTATAAAGATAGATGCAAAGAGAACTGAAAGCTATGTACTCCTTGCAAAGGTTCTGTATGCCCAAAAGGACGTTGATGGTGCGTTTGAAGCATTGGATGAAGCGTTAAAGATCAATCCGGGGTGTGAGGATGCGATAAAAACCAAGATAAAGATATGCGAAGAGAACGGTGATTACGATACCATTATGAAGATGATGGACAAGGCATCCGACGACATTCTGAAGAGTTGTTTTTCGGATTATGTCATAGAAACGCCTGTTCCAAGCATAGAACCGGGCACTTATAACGACGATATCGAGATCAAGTTTGACAAGATCGCGGGCTGCTCAATATACTACACTACCGATGGAAGTGATCCGAGAGCCTTCGGAATAGAATACGACGGATATAACGGTATTAAACTGACCGGTGGAGAGACCCTGATAAAAGCGGTTTCAAAAGATAAACGAGGTGTGTACAGCAAGGTCGTCGATCTGAATTACAATATTTCGTATGAGGCTATAGATATGCCGAGTGTTTCACCGGACGGAGGCAAATTTACAGAGCAGACTTATGTGACGGTAGATGTGCCGAGTGGATGTACGGCGTATTATACATGGGGGAACACAACTCCGAATGACAGTTCCACGAAGTATTCGGGACCTATAGCAGTCCCGGAGGGCAACAATGTTCTTTCGGTGATCATTGTGGATGCACACGGACTGTACAGCGGAGTGTTTAGAGGAAACTACGTATATATGCCTTGATATTAGGAGGATTAGTTGGATTTATTTGAAAAGAGCTTTGTGATTCCCACAGAGCACAGCGCAAATGTCTTCGGAAGCTTTGATTCCAACATAAAGAT
The DNA here is from genome assembly GCA_905236295.1 of uncultured Eubacterium sp. Lineage (GTDB taxonomy): Bacteria > Bacillota > Clostridia > Lachnospirales > Lachnospiraceae > Eubacterium_C. The sequence goes on from CAJOQF010000303.1 coordinate 4,567, forward strand.
GATTGAAAGAAACTTAAAGGTTTCGCTTATTTCCAGGAATGATAATATGAAGATTGTCGGGCCGAAACCCATGGTTGAAGCTGCGATAAAGGTGCTTGATGATCTGGAGGAACTCTCAAAAAGAGGAAACAGCATAACCGAGCAGAATGTATCCTATGCGATATCGCTTGCGATGGAGGACTTGCAAAAATCCATTGTAGAGCTTGACAAGGATATCATCTGTCATACCGTGGACGGAAAACCCGTTAAGCCAAAGACCCTCGGACAGGAGGAGTACGTCAATTACATTAGGAACAAGATGATAGTCTTCGGCATAGGCCCTGCCGGAACCGGAAAGACATATCTTGCAATGGCTATGGCGATAATGGCGTTCAAGCACGAGGAGGTCAGCAGGATCATCCTTACAAGACCTGCGATAGAAGCGGGAGAGAAGCTGGGATTTTTGCCTGGAGATCTCCAGAGCAAAGTTGATCCGTACCTTAGACCGCTCTATGATGCCCTCTACCAGATAATGGGTGCTGATGCTTTCCTTAAAAACATGGAAAAAGGTCTTATAGAAGTTGCCCCGCTTGCATATATGCGTGGCAGGACCCTTGACAACGCGTTTATTATTTTAGATGAGGCTCAGAACACCACGCCGGCTCAGATGAAAATGTTTTTGACGAGAATCGGATTCGGATCAAAAGCGGTTATTACGGGAGATCTGACTCAGAAGGATCTGCCAAAGGATACCAAATCCGGATTGGAAATAGCCTGGAAGGTGCTGGAAAATATCGATGATATCGGCTTTTCTTATCTGACCAGCAAGGATGTGGTAAGGCATCCTCTCGTACAGAGAATTGTAAAGGCGTACGAGGATTATGAAAATAAGGCAACTAAGAAGAAAAAAGGTTGAAATGTCGGGAGTAGATAGATTTTTTAAGGACAGAGTCAAATTATTCATAATATTTTTGATAACGCTTACCTGTGGCGGATTTGTGATGCCTTTCATCACGGGTTCATACGGCGATCAGATCATTCTGTTTGTGGTACTATCGTTTTGTGCGGGATTGCTTTTGGTTTTGTACATGGAAAAGAGAGCGCTCAATACCAAAACGATCGAAATGTATGAGCGAAATATCAAACTTCCGTTGATCACAGTCATAGTTTCAACCATTGTTGTTATCGCATTGAGCCTGTTAAGTGCAAATGTTTTCGGTATGCTTATCGTGCCGTTTGCGTTTATAGTGATGATAAATGCGGCAGCATTTGATACGGCTTTCGGAGTATTGGTCACGCTTTTATATGTGTGCTGGGAGACTTTGCTAAACGCGTTTTCCACATACACCTTAACTGCGGTGATCCTATATGTAATTGCCGGGGCTGCAGTTCTTAAACTTTTCGATAAGAAAGAGACTATACTAAAGGGAGCGCTTATAATGATAGCCGCATTGTTTACGATTTCCTTTGGTCTTGTATTTATGGATGGATTGTCGATCACTTCAAAGGACCTGATTTCGGCTATGGTAAATGCCTGCGTCAATACGGGGCTTTCGCTTGCTGTTTTACCGTTTATATTTACCGCAAGGAGCAGATTCAGAACAAACAGCTTTGCAGATTTCCTGAGCAGCAATCATCCGGTTCAAAAGATGATGCTCTCATTTTCGAAGGTTGATTATGCCCATGCACAGAAGGTGTCCATCCTCTGCGGTAAATGCGCAGAGATATGCGGGGTTCAGGTCGATGTCTGCATGATGGCGGGAATGTATTATAGGGTCGGTAGAATGTATGGTCGCCCCTATGTATCCAACGGAGTAAAGATCGGCATGGATTACAATTTTCCACCGGAGGTTATCGAGATACTGGCAGAGTATGACGGGGAATACAGAGCTCCGTCTTCAGTGGAATCTGCACTTGTAAATATTGTAGACTGCGTTGTGACAAAGCTTGAAATGGTAAAGACTGATAAGACATTTAAATCGGTGTGGAATAAGGAAATGCTGATCATGAACACCTTGAATGAGAGATCACAGCTCGGGCTCTACGATAAATCGGGATTATCAATGAACTCGTTCATAAAGATAAGAAACTACCTCGTAAAGGAGGAGATTTAGATGACAGTCAATTATTACAATGAGACTGACAGAGACTACGATTTCGACGAGAAGGAGGCAGCGCTTTCGATTGTTGAAAAAACTCTTGATGTCATGGACTTCCCATACGAGGCAACAGTTGATATAACCCTGGTGGACAACAACGCAATCCATGAACTGAATCTTCAGAACAGGAATATAGATTCGCCTACGGACGTGCTTTCATTTCCGATGATCGAATATGAAAGCGCGGGCAATTTTGACACTATAGGGGATCAGGATGATGTTTTTGATCCTGATACGGACGAGGCGATGCTCGGGGATATCATTCTTTCATACGAAAAGATCGACGAGCAGGCAAAAGAATACGGACACAGCCAATTTAGAGAATTTGCATTTTTGATAACACACAGTATGCTTCACCTTCTTGGATTTGATCACATGGAAGATGAGGAGAGGCTTGTTATGGAAGAGTGGCAGAGAAAGATTTTGGATGAGCTTGGTATAAAAAGGTGAAAGGAGACATTATGAAAAAGAGACTTGTAAGCACATTGCTGGTAGCCGGACTTGGAGTGACACTTCTTGCCGGTTGCGGAAAGAAAGAAGAATCGGTAATATCGGAAGCGCCGGTTTCAGACATTTCCGATGTAGTTGTGGAAGAGCCGGTTGACACCCATGAGGGAGAGGCAAAGAGCCTTCTTACCGGAGAGTGGGTTGACGAGGATATTGCAGCACAAAGACCTGTTGCAGTCATGATCGGCAACTCAAATGAGACGGGAGTTCTCCCTCAGCACGGAGTGGCTGAGGCTGACATAATGTATGAAGTTATGGCTGAGGGCGGTATCACACGTCTGATGGCAATTTACGGAAATTACGAGGATATAGAGCAGATTGAGCCGATTCGAAGCTGCAGACTTTACTTCCTTGAGATGGCTGCTGAGTATGATGCTATCTATGCACACTGGGGACAGTCTAAATATGCCCTGAATGCGCTTGCATCTTACGAGGATCTCGACGGAATGAAGCAGGAGAGCTACTTCCACCGTGACACATCAAAGAAGGCGCCTCATAACGGATATACCACAGGAGATGACCTTGTCGGCGCGATAGAACAAAAAGAGTATGATCCGAAGCTTTCAGAGGATTTCACTCCGCATTTTACATTCGCAGAAGATGATGCTGAGGTAGAGCTTGAGGGCGGTGAGGATGCACTTGTTGTCCGCACGGGATTCCCGATCGACAAGCCTTGGTTTGAGTACAATGAGGACGAGAAACTTTATTACAGATTTGAGTATGGCGAGCCACATATGGACGCCAACAATGATGAGCAGGCAAAGTTTAAAAACCTCGTGATCCAGTATGTTACAAGTACTGTTATGGATTCATCGTCATCAACTTTGGATAT
>CAJOQF010000304.1 GCA_905236295.1 uncultured Eubacterium sp.
AGTTTATCAGCTCCATTATTAACAATATACTCTTTCGCTTTATCTGTCTTTTCGCTTTTTGAAACAGATGCCCCCAGAAATACCTCTTCTATGTCATGACAGAACCAAACAAAATCGTACCCATTCTCATCACAGTATTTCTGTTCTTCCTGTAAAACCTTTAATTCATCAGGATTGCTGTCATACTTGTCCGTATCAAAACAATACACAACATACGAATCACCATTTTTGTATTCTTTAATAGCCCTGTCAATCTTATTCACTATCTTCTTTTTGTTAAAGTTTCCCTTTCCATCCATAAATATACGGGTAATCTTTATATCACTACGCAAACGAAAATCATACCACAAATCCAATATACTACTTATATATATATAATCCGAGCGGGATCTCTCACTAGCTTCCATGACAAGAATTATCTGCATTGCCATTAATCTCCCCTCCCAAAAATACCGATAAAGTCAGTTGCATCAATATTGAATGGCAACCCCATAATCATTCCGTTTTTATATGAACCATCCGGTGAATAATGTCCATTCTTTACCCATGGTACAATTCTGTGGTCTTTGGATATGAAGTCTATAGACTTATTATTCTCTTTAAGGACATTCATAGGATCTGTATTATGCGATGTAAAGCACACCTGTCCTTTACCGTATAACCTGAAATATTCAAGTATTCTACACAAGTATATATCATTGATGTTTGAATCTAATTCATCAATGAATACAATACTTCCTATGTTCGCGAGCGTAAAAATGTTATACAGATCCATTATCTTTTTTATCCCTGTACTCTCAAATTCCTTACTTACTCTGTATTCGCCATAATCCATGAGTAATTCGCACTCATAGAATCCCTTGTTCTCCCTTCTTTCTATATCTATCTTTTTTAGATTAGGCTTAAATAATCTGACAAACTTTTCAAGTCGTTTAATGCCTTCTTCATACTGTTTATATGAAGCAATTGGTACACTACTATCGCTGGTATTAGTTTCCATTAATAACTCATTAATAATGATTTCAACAGGAGCCTTCTTCTCCAACAGTTCCCTTGTCTTTTTCTTTTTTAAATAATCCTTGTGTCTATCTTCCCTATCAAAATGTGTTCTTATCATTAAAAAGAATATAGTTGCATAAACAAAATACATATTCTTTTTGTCACTGTTCTTACTTTGTATAGAAAAAATCGAGAAAAGAGCTGACTGCTTGAGCAACAGATTTCTTGTTTTATCTTCAATTAACTGTTTCAGTTCTTCATTAACATTTAGTTCTGTGAAATCACCATTCTCGCACACAAATAACGATTTCTGTTTATTTTTTGAACTATTCTCTTTATACTTTAATGATTCAAATACAACATATATTTCCTCACTACTATCCTCTAATCGGAGTTTAAGTTCATATTCAAAAATCACACGCGATTCTATGTTTGTGATAAATTCACAACAAAAGCCGAACTCTTTTGTTTTTTTATTTATAAGCTCGTTAAGCAATGACTGCTGCTGTATATCTCTCAAATAACTATCTTCAAAAATAAATCTTCTGACTATCTCAACAGCTGCAACAATAGCTGATTTACCGGAACCATTTTCCCCATAGATTCCCTTAAGCCTGTATTGCTTCGGATTAAAACTCTTATCTATATTCTTCCCATAAAAATCTATTCTGATTTCCTTTTCTATACATTTAAAACCTGTAATCCGCATATTAAGCAAATAAACCATATAATCCATATTACCCTCCTGTATGAATAAGTCCAAAAATATTCGTTATGAATATTTTTATCCTTTTCTATTCTTTTGTCAAGCCTTCTTTATTAAAAATATCAGCCGGGCAGCATATCTATTCTTTTTTCAAAATAAGCCCTCGGATATTCACCATAATTGCAGCCTTCAACACATCAAACCCGGCATCAGTCGGGGAAAGGACGATTATGGTACTGGAATATATCAAATCAGGGAATTATCTCATTTAAAATCTCATCACAGCAAATGACGAGCCAAACGTATTACTTTGCCTTCATTTGCTCATCCGCCCATTGATAAAGGGTGTCAAGCGCCG
>CAJOQF010000305.1 GCA_905236295.1 uncultured Eubacterium sp.
ACTCATCGAGCTCAATGATGATGCCGGAATTGAGGCGACAGTACTTGATATAGAAAAGAACGATCACAACCTTGAGATCGAAGAGCTTGAGGCAGCTCAGGTTCCGAAGGCAATTCAGGATGTTGATTTTGCAGTTGTAAACGGAAACTATGCAATAGAGGCAGGACTTGGTGATCCGATAGCAGTCGAGGCAGCAGACTCACTCGCAGCTGAGACATACGCAAACTATGTATGTGTAAGAGACGGCGAGGAGAACTCAGCTAAGTCACAGGCTTTAAAGGCTGCAATCCTCACAGAGAAAGTTAAGAACTTTATCAATGAGAATTATTCAGGAGCAGTAGTGCCTGTATGGTCTTGATGTCAACCGCCTTCGCATATCTGATCGGAATACCCATGGGAATCATCCTGAATATAACGAGTCCTGTGGGAATCAGGCCGAACAGGGTTATAAACATCATAGTAGGTTTTATTACAAATATCATACGTTCGATCCCGTTTTTGATCCTTCTTGTGGCAATTCTTCCGTTTACGAGAGCGATCGTTGGAACCACCATTGGTTCGACAGCGACGGTCGTACCTCTTGTTGTGGCAGCAGCCCCGTTTGTGGCAAGAATGGTTGAATCCTCGCTTAAAGAGGTGGACACCGGAGTGATTGAGGCGGCAAAGGCGATGGGTTCTTCCACATGGCAGATCATCTGGAAGGTATTGCTGGTGGAGGCGAGACCATCCCTTCTGATAGGAGGATTGATAGCATTTGCAACCATCCTCGGATACTCTGCAATGGCAGGATTTGTCGGTGGCGGCGGACTCGGAGCTATCGCTGTAAACTACGGCTATTATCGCTACGATACGGAAGTAATGCTTGTGACAGTAGCTATCCTGGTAATAATAGTGCAGGTTGTTCAGGAATTGGGAACTCATATCGTAACCAGGACCGACAAGAGAATTAACTAGAGGAAACAGACATGAATTGGAAGAGTACATTAGAGACAAGGGAAGAACTGCTTGATCATCACGCTGTAACACCGCATTTTTCTGCGGGTTTCGCCATAGGGGTGATAGCGGTTCACCTCATATATCCTAAGCTTCCGGGAAATGTGGCAAACGCCACCACATATCCGTTTCCGGTGTTGTACAAAGAAGTATTCTTTGAGATAGAGGATCTCTTTAACGGAAACAGCGAGATACGGGCTCAGGTGATAGAAGCGGCGAAATATCTGGAAGAGCAGGGAGTTCGTGCGATAATCGGAGCCTGCGGATATTTTGCTCATTTTCAGGAGGATGTAAAAGAGGCGGTAGACATACCGGTATTCTTATCAAGCCTGTGCCAGCTTCCGCTTATCAAAACCGGGATTTCACAAAAGAAAAGGATTTTAGTCCTCGCAGCCAGTGGAGATAATATAGATGATAATCTTCTGGGCAAAGTCGGGACAGATTCCGAGAGACTCCTTGTTACGGATATCGGACATCTGGAGAGCTTTGCGGGCATAAGGCATGGAAAAACAGAATTTGACAACAGGAGGCTTATGATTTCAACACAATGATAGACCTGGTATATCACTCGGTTGTGCAAAAGACCTATTTCGGATATTTATAAAATAGTCCTTGACCCGGGAGGCGGCAGGCAAAGCTCTTGACACAGACCGCATACTGCTGCAGGAAGTCTGATTTTCATTCTATACTTGAAAATATAAAATTTAAGGTATATAATATAGTTTGTTAACGCTAACTGGAGGGAGCTTCATCTAAGAGGCTCTCTTTTATGATATGAAAGGAAATATATGCGACAGTATTCAGTTACGGGAATGAGTTGTGCCGCGTGTGTGGCACGGGTCGAGAAAGCTGTATCGCAGGTTCCCGGCGTAGATTCATGTTCAGTGAGTCTGCTGACGAACTCTATGGGAATTGAGGGGACGGCTTCCGACATTGACATTACTCGCGCAGTCGAAAAGGCAGGGTATGGCGCGAAGGTAAAGGGTGCGGCTTCGGAGGGCACCGTATCACAGACGGCGGATGAGGATGCGCTTGCCGACAAGGAAACCCCTGTTTTGAAAAAGAGGCTCATAGCCTCAATTATTATTCTTATACCGCTTATGTATCTGTCCATGGGACATATGCTCTGGGATTGGCCGCTTCCGCATTTCTTTGATGACAACCACATTGCGATGGGGCTTGTGCAGCTGATTTTGACGGGACTTATAATGGTCATCAATCAGAAATTTTTCATCAGCGGATTTAAGAGCCTTATAAACAGAGCACCAAATATGGACGCGCTTGTGGCGCTCGGTTCATCGGCATCATTTCTCTGGAGCCTATATGTACTCTTTGCGATGACAAGGGCTTCGGTGGACGGAAACAACGAGGCTGTCATGTCCTATATGATGGACTTTTATTTTGAGTCGGCGGCAATGATCCTGACTCTTATAACTGTTGGAAAGATGCTCGAGGCGAGGTCTAAAGGGCGAACGACCGATGCGCTTAAAGGGCTTATGCGACTTGCGCCGAAAACCGCAACGATCGAAAAAGACGGAGTCGAGACCACGATCCCCATATCGCAGGTAAAGACCGGAGATATCTTTGTGGTCCGTCCGGGTGAAAACATTCCGGTGGACGGAGTGGTGATAGACGGAAACAGCACTGTCAATGAATCGATGCTTACCGGCGAGAGCATTCCGGTAGATAAGATGGAGGGTGATGATGTATCGGCGGCGACGACCAACGAGTCGGGCTTTATCAGATGCCGTGCGACCAGAGTCGGCGAGGATACAACGCTCTCACAGATCATTCGCATGGTCAGCGATGCGGCAGCCACCAAGGCGCCGATCGCAAAGATCGCAGACAGGGTTTCGGGAGTTTTTGTTCCCACAGTTATTCTGATCGCGATCGCGACATTCGTGATCTGGATGCTGATTGGCGTTCCTGTGGGTACGGCGCTTACGAGAGCCGTAGCAGTCCTTGTTATCAGCTGTCCGTGTGCGCTTGGACTTGCGACTCCGGTTGCGATAATGGTTGGAAGCGGAATGGGTGCCAAGAACGGTATTCTGTTTAAAACTGCGGTTTCGTTGGAAGAAACCGGAAAAGCAGGGATTGTGGTCTTGGACAAGACCGGCACGATAACGGCAGGTGAACCACAGGTTACGGATGTTTTGCCGTTTGGTGATCATACTGATGAAACCCTTATGACGCTTGCGCTCGCTCTAGAGAGCAAAAGCGAGCATCCGCTTGCAAAGGCTATACTAAAAAAAGCTGGTGAGGATGGGCTGAAAGCTGATGAGGTGTCAGATTTCAAAGCGCTTCCGGGAAACGGACTTACTGCGATTTACGATGGAAAGGCTATATCTGGAGGAAACCTTTCATTCATCCGCTCGACGGTTTCTGTTGCCGATGATATAATCGAAAGGGCAGACAGTCTCTCGGAGGAGGGAAAGACACCGCTGTTCTTTGCGATGGATGGAACTCTCGCCGGAATCATTGCGGTTGCGGATGTGATAAAAGAGGACAGTCCTCAGGCGATACAGGAACTCAAAGATCTGGGGCTTCATGTGGTCATGCTTACCGGAGACAACGAGCGAACAGCCAGAGCTATAGGAGCAAAGGCGGGAGTTGACGAGGTCATCGCAGGAGTTCTCCCGGATGGAAAAGAAAAACAGGTTCGCGCTCTACAGGAGAAAGGCAAGACCATCATGGTGGGCGATGGCATCAACGATGCGCCCGCGCTTACCAGAGCAGATATAGGGATAGCTATCGGAGCCGGAGCGGATGTTGCTATAGACGCAGCGGATATCGTTCTTATGAAGAGCAGACTTTTAGATGTACCGGCAGCGATAAGACTCAGCAGGCGGACGCTTAGAAACATTCACCAGAATCTTTTCTGGGCATTTATATACAACGTGATCGGCATTCCGCTCGCAGCAGGAGTGTTTATCTCGATTCTCGGATGGCAGCTGAATCCGATGTTTGCGGCTGCGGCAATGAGCCTTTCAAGTTTCTGCGTAGTTACAAATGCATTGCGACTTAATTTATTCAATATATACGGAAAGAACAAAAAGGAGGAAAAAACAATGAGTACAGTAGAGGAAGTAAAAGCACAGAACCAGAAGACACTTTCTATCGAGGGAATGATGTGTCAACACTGCGAAAAGCGTGTAAAGAAGGCGCTTGAGGCGATAGACGGAGTTGAGGAAGCACTCGTAAGCCACGAGAAAGATCAGGCGATCGTCCATCTCAACAAGGAGGTCTCGGATGAGGTTCTCACAAATGCAGTCGAGGCTGAGGACTACAAGGTGACGGGTATTGCCGGCTAGTTTGCTTGACGAAGAAACCAAAAACCAGTAAAATTATTCCGAACCAGTAAAGAGTAGTAAAAGAGATTAAAACCAGTAAAGACCAGTAAAAACGTTACAAACCAGTAAAGAGTAGTAAAGGAGACCGCCGTGCGACAAAACCCATATTCATTGTTGTTTGGCAAAGAACCCAAACAGATAATTTCACGATTACCGGATCTGATGTCAGTGGTTGAGTCTTTTGCGATTGATGAACCATCCCAGCAGATATATATGATTACCGGTGTTCGTGGATGTGGAAAGACAGTTTTTATGTCCGAAATTGCAAAAGAGTTGCGCATGAGAAATGATTGGATTGTTGTTGAACTCAATTCAGAGCGCAATCTCCTTGTGGATCTAGCTGAGAAGTTAAACAGTGATAGTGTCCTTGCACAAATATTTCGCCAGGCAAAAATCAACCTGTCTTTCCTGGGGATAGGCGTCGAAATAAATGGCGTTGAACCCATTACAAATATTGAGGTAGCACTTGAAAAAATGTTTCAGAATCTAAAAAAACGAAACAAGCGTGTGCTTATTACTATAGATGAAGTTGTCAGTAATTCTTTTGTTCGTGAGTTTGCGCATTCATTTCAAATGTTTGTAAGAAATGATCTGCCGGTGTTCCTTTTGATGACAGGGCTTTATGATAATATAAATGTTATTCAAAATGAAAAAAGCCTGACTTTTCTTTATCGGGCACCAAAGATAGAGCTTAAACCATTGAGTGTTCGATCTATCGCAGACAACTACAGATCGAACTTTAATCTGGACAAAGATTCCTCTAGGTTAATGGCTGAAATGACAGGCGGATATTCATTCGCTTTTCAGGTGCTTGGTTATTTCACATGGGAAAAGAACGGAGATTTCAAGGCGGCAGAGGATGAATACAGGAATTATCTAACGGATTATTCCTATGATAAAATATGGGCTGAATTATCTCCGACAGATCAAAAAGTGGCTTATGGTGTGGCACTTTCTTCGACCGGGAAGATTTCGGAAATAAGAACTACTCTTGAACTTGATACAAACCATTTTAACCCATATCGTAAACGTTTGATTAAAAAAGGTATTTTAAATGGAGAACAATATGGGTATGTCAAATTTGTGTTGCCTTTCTTTAAAGAGTTTGTTTTAGAGAACTATAATTGAGGATTCAAAGAAAAAATCTTGGATACACACAAAAATTTCTCTCAGAGTTTAGTGGTTTTTCGGTGAGTTTTATTTCAGATATAGAAAACGGTAAGTCTACGGCAGAGATTGGTAAGGTAATGGAATTGGCTAGTTTGCTGTTCCTTGACAAACGTGGGGAAAATGTTATTATACCACCAAACGGTGCGGAGTTTACCGATACTTTAACATGGATCAAACACTTTCAAGAAGGTATAGAGGAGAGAATGGCGACTCAAAACAGAAAGCTTCCCATAGGAATGCAGGACTTTGAAGACATTAGAAAAAATGGATATCTGTATGTAGATAAGACGGAGTACATTTATAAGCTGGTAAATAATGGTAAGCCGTATTTTTTGAGCAGACCCAGGCGTTTTGGAAAGAGTCTGTTTTTATCTACATTAAGGGCATATTTTGAAGGTAAAAAGGAGCTTTTTGCCGGGTTGAAGATAGAGGAACTTGAAAATGAGAGCCCGAATCCCTGGCAGAATTATCCGGTGTTTTATTTTGATTTTAACAAGAAGAATTTTAGGGAAAAGACAGCGTTTGAGGAGGTGCTGAAAGCACATCTGACTGACTGGGAGCAGATCTACGGAGACGAGTTTAAGGACAAACCCTTAGAGGAGAGATTTCAGCGGCTGATCGAAAAAGCCTACAATACATCCGGTAAGGGG
>CAJOQF010000306.1 GCA_905236295.1 uncultured Eubacterium sp.
AACCTATTCCGTCTATCTGTCCGGTTACTGCATATCCTCCGCCGCCATTGTTGCCTGTATCTTTATCATCTGCCCTGGTACATAGGGTAAACGAAAAAACACAGAGCGCTATTATTAAAATGCAAGAAATTGTCATCCACTTTTTTAATGTCATTTATTTCTCCTGATACTTCTTTAAGATTCTCTTCACATCAGCAAGCGAATCCTCGAACGCCTCTACACATTTCGGATCGAACTGTTCGCCGGAACGTTCTTTTATTATCTCCATGGCTTTCTCAAGTTTATAAGCCGGTCTGTATGTACGCGGTGTTGTAAGTCCGTCAAACTCATTGGCAACAGCCATTATCCTTGCCGAAAGCGGAATAACCTGACCGTGCAGCCCTTCCGGATATCCCTTTCCGTCCCATCTCTCATGATGGTAGATAGCCATATTTCTCGCCTCTTTGAGATAATTCTCACCTTCGAGGTTTAACATGGCATCTTCAAGAATGCGTCCGCCCTCCACGGTATGCATTCGCATTAACGTTGCTTCCTCTTCTGTCAGTCTTCCGGGTTTTTCAAGGAGTGTATCCGGGATTTTAATCTTTCCAACGTCATGAAGCGGCGCAGACATCTCCACATCCTGCATGTATTTTTTGGTGAGTTTCTCGGCATAATATCCCCTGCGCTTCAAACCGTTTAATATCACTCTGACGTACTCTGTTGTCTTCTGGATATGAGCCTGCCTTCCCTCATTGCGGCTTTCCACCATATTTGCCATTGCAATGATAAGACCGTTTTGTAATTTCGAGGAGGAATTATTGAGATACTGGATGCTCCTCATCTGCTCCGCTGTGGCACTTGCCATATCACATATGGATTTATATAGTGCCTCGACTTCGTCATTTGTGATTATAGCGAGTTTTCTAAGAGCCCTGACATTTTGATCGGTCTTTTCAGGGTTGTCGAGGTCATCGACAAACTGCTTTGCCATATCGGAAAGGGAGCTTATCGGATACACCAGATAATATCCTGAAATCCACAATCCACTTCCGAGTATCAGCACAAAGAAGCCCGAAAATCCCATCAGAGTCTTAAACAAAAATTGCAGATCTTCCTGCATGCTGCCGTTGCTTGTCATGAGCGCAATCCAGATAATAACCGCTGCAAGCGAGGTTGCAGTGAGCGATAACGCAACTGTCCACCTGGTACGAAGCGTTCTTCCTCTGTGTTCTTCGCGGATAGCCTCGACTTCTTCCTGGCTCAATACTTTTTGTCTCCACTGGGCATTGCGCATTCCCTCTCTGGCAGCTTTAGGTATGCGATGGAATATCAGAAGCGCTATTACAAATGCAATCGCCTTATCTATATAGTTTAGTCCTATATTCAAAAGAATTGCCGCGAAAAAATACCCCGGTCCTGCCTGACTTCCGGAGGTGATCCTAGCCTGTTCACGAACAATTTCCATCTGGGGCTCACCGAGCAAAAACCACTGGAAGCAAAGTCCCAGACCACCCGCAAACAATGCCAGATAGAATACCATGACAAAGAAATTTATCCAATTTTTGTATTTTTGAGAATGCATGAACCATGCAGAGATAATGGCGATAACGACGCCAATAAGTCCATAGTAAACAGAATATTGATTGAAAAAAGCGCAAAGAACGTTTGTTGCAACGGCAGTTATGATACCGGGAAAGGTACCGCACAGGCATGAAACCAGGATGGTGCCTGCGGCATCAAAGTATAAAGGTATCCCCACGCTGTATGCAAAAAAAGCCAATGCCACATTTATGGCGATACCTATGATCACAAGCATAAGATTGTATTTTGAATACTTTGAAACTATTAAACTCTGATGCATAACACTCCCCTTTCTATAAGCTATTGCTTCCTAGGGTTTTTACGTCTTGGTGTCCTGTAATATTCGCGACCGTACAGTTTTCTTTCCTGATTGCATCTGTTGCAGAGCCCGAACTTATAATTCCATGAAAGCTCTTTGCCGCAGCGTTTACATTTCTTCTTCTGATCGGAGACATCATAAAGCTTTTCTATTATCTTTAGAGCAACCTCCTGCTTTTCTTTTGCGATGATCTCTCTCACCTCTCCCCTGAGGCCGATCTGTCTGGCAAACGAAAAATAGAGATCGAGCTTTTTGTAATCTGTCTCAAGATCCTGAAGCTTGTTTCCGTAAGAAAACTGGAAATCGAAATCTATAAATATGTCTGTCTCATCGAGATAGAGTGAAACCAAATGCTCCCACAGTGCGAAAAGGCTTGCATTGCCCTCGTCAAAAGGAATGAGCGCAAACTGCCACATCTCCTTTTTGGTTAGGGATTTCTTATCCGAAAGCTTATTCAGCTTCTCCATCTTTATACACTTCTTCATTATAACATCAATATCAGTTTTTTCAAAGAGTTCTTCGTTAGTAACATTCTGCCAGGTCGAAAGAGTTTCTATGAGGCTCATGTCCAGGTCAAGCAGTCTCTCCGGCATCTGTATCCTCGCCTTCTTTATAGGGACATATTCTTCTCTCAAAGCCTTGGCAAGAGCGCGTTTGCCGACAAGTGCATTCATGTATCCCTTGTTAAATATCCCTCGTCTTCCGGCGCGTCCGGCAATCTGTTTAACCTCGGGACCATTGAGCGGACGTCTGGTCTTGCCGTCAAATTTTTCATCCTCCAAAAAAACGATGCGCTTTACAGGCAGATTCATCCCCATTCCTATGGCGTCTGTCGAAACTACAACCTTAGTCTTTCCGGTCGCAAACTTCTCGAGCTCGTTTTTTCTGACATCATAAGGTAGCGCTCCGTATATAACACTCGCGTCAATACCAACCTTCTTTAATTCCGATGCCACGTAGAGCACATTGTTTCTCGAAAATACTATCAACGCGTCATTGTCTTTTACATTGTCAGGGAAATCGAAAGTCTTTCTCTCGACAACGAGGGGAGTATCCCTCACATGTCTTTCAACCACAAATTCATCGTGGCAGCTCTTTATAAGCCTTGTGACGATACCGAGCGCATTCTCAGACATACAGATGTGCACGATCGGCGCGTTTACCCCAAGGATCGCCTTGGTCCACGCCCATCCTCTGAACTCGTCCTCTATCATCTGCGCCTCGTCTATAACAGCAATGTCATACGGCTTTGTGGTGTCTAGCATCTCAACCGTGCACGCCATATGAGTCGCACCTTCGATCAGGTTCTCCTCCTCGCCTGTTATCATGGAACATTTCACTCCACGGTCAAGCATCTTTTCCTGCATCTCAAGGGCGAGAAGGCGCAGTGGCGCAAGATATATTCCGCTGGCTGCTCCGATGCAAGCCTCAATCGAGTCATAAGTCTTTCCGCTGTTTGTATCGCCGACATGGAGAACGAACTTCCTGTGAATATCTCTCGCCTGCGGAAAAAGCAGCGTGATATCGTCAGGAATGTTCTCAAGAACAGTCCTGTGTAGCTGCTCAAGCCTGCGCTGTTCTCTCTGCCTTTTGTTTGCCTTGTATCTTTTTCTTTTATTGTATCTTCTCTTTTTACTCGTGTTATTTGCCATTTTTTCTCCAAAATCGTTGAACTACGACGATTTGCATGATATACTTACTGTACAGTAACCAGGATTTGTATGCTTAAATAAAGGGTGTTACCCTAACAGGACGTGATCTTATGTTAGGAAATATCAACAATGGATTTGGCGGTTATGATGCATACAGTGCTCAATTAAAATACTCGACTCAACCCGGGCAAAAACCGGAGGTCGCAGTAGGTTCGGAACAATTGTCGCCCGCCGACAAAGCACTCATCACCACCAAGGATCAGGCCATAGATGCCGGTCTGTCACGCCCTGAAATTCGCGCCATGGAGCGCACAGGTCAGATCGAATGTGAGGCCTGTGCCAACCGCAAATATCAGGATGGCTCAGACGAACAGGTTTCATTCAAGTCTGCCCAACACATCTCTCCCGAAGCAGCCGCTTCAAGAGTGCGCGGGCACGAACAGGAACATGTAGCCAACGCCTACGACAAGGCCAAGCAAAATAATGGCAAAGTATTAAATGCAAATGTTATGATCAAGACTGCGGTCTGTCCGGAATGCGGAAAAGTCTATGTATCAGGCGGTGTTACACACACCCAGATAAAATACAACGACAAAGATCCATACCAGGCAAATGCGAAGTCTTCTCATTATGCGAACCTTCGCGGAAGCAATTTTGATTTTTCAGTTTAACCTTTCCCTTCATAGAGCTCTGCATTATAGTAATGCAGGGCTCTATCCTATATAAGTTTAAAACTCTCGGCTACGCTTCCCACATATTCTATATCTATACCCTTTAAGTCCTTGCAGGCCTCCCTGCAGACCTTTGGTACGATCGCTCTCTTAAATCCCAGCTTGACAGCCTCTTTTATACGCACTTCGGGCATATTTACGCCGCGAACCTCACCGC
>CAJOQF010000307.1 GCA_905236295.1 uncultured Eubacterium sp.
CTATTCCGGAACCACCGCCGTTTTCTCCGGCGCCCTGTATTCCTCTTGCAACCGCCATCTGTGTAAAGGTGTTGGCTCTCCCTCCGGAAAAGGCATCTGCCTCCTGAACATTCTTGAGAAGTGCCTTGGAATTCTCGTCGTATTCTATGGCCGCGATCGCCACCTTTACGATGGTAAGACCTCTGTCCGATCTCCACGCGTACGCATCCTCGACAGCCTGACTTAAGCTCTGGGCAAACCCGATCTGATCGCCCTGAATTCTTGTTATCCTGTTCCCCTTCGAAGGATCGTTTGTATAGGCTGAAAAAGCCGGCGCAAGGCTGGATACAACCTCGTTGAAAAGCTGGTTTGCCGCATCGTTGTCCATATCGGCAAAATCAAAAATCCCTGAACCCGGTCTCAGATAGTTGACCGGGACAAACTTGGAAACAAACAGATACGGATCCTCGATCCTAAGCGTGTATGTTCCCCGTGTCACGGCTCCCACCTGCGCGTTGAGATAGGCGTCATCCCAGTATATCTCTCCCTGTGTTCCAAATCTGTTGTTTGGAATTTCTTTCAGATTTACATAGAAGATGCACTGCTCCGCTCCGACACGTCCACCAAACTTAAATCTCTCCCAGGACTGAGCCACTATGGCAGATATGCCTCCTCCCGAAAAGATCGACTGTGATGCGGAAGCGTCTGTGGAAAATTCAAATCCGCCGGGTTCAGTGATGATACCGGTTACATTTCCCTCCTGCATAACCACCATCGCATATCCGTCCGGAACCACTATCCTGCTTCCGTTTGTTATGACATTTGTGCCCTTGGTATTTGACCCGTGCCTGTTATCCCTGCCCTGCATAACTCCGGGTATCACCGCGGAGGTTGATGTAGCATCTGCCGGGACAAAAAAGTCCTTCCACTGATCTGCAAAGGTTCCCCCTATCGCACCGGCAAAAGCTTTGATAAATCCCATAGTTTCTCTCCTTTCATAATTACCCTTTATTTTAAGCAACGCCTATCCGGCGTTCCTTTAACGCTACAAATTTCATACTATCACACAACAAACGACATTACAAACGGAATGGTGACGACAGAGAGAAGCGTGGTTGAAAACACCATCTTGGCCGCAAGCTCCGTATTCGTGCCGTACTTTTCCGAAAGCAGGGATACCGTGGAAGCGGACGGAAGCGCCGACATAAGCACCAGCACCTTCTCAAGCAATGTGCCGTGCGCTCCCGGTATAAATCTGAACACGGCAACAATGATAATGGGTATCACCAGCAGCCGCACCACCGCCATTATCCACATATCCTTTCCGGATATTATTGTTCTTATCGGTATCTTGGTAAGGGACAATCCCACAACTATCATAGAAAGTCCCGCGGTGAGGTCGGACACATACCCCAGTCCGTCCTGCACCACCTCCGGCACCGGAATCTGAAATATAAAAAATATGATTCCGAGAGCCGCAGCCAGATTTATGTTTGTAAGAAACATCTCTCTGAATTTTATTCCGGCACCGGCATCGTAATTCAGGGTGACAGCCTTCTTTCCCACCGAAAATATAAGGATGTTGGTCGCGATGTTTGCAAAAACGATAAGCATCATCCCATCGTCCCCGTACACTCCGTATATAAGCGGTATCCCCATAAATCCGTTGTTTGTAAACATACTCACAAAGAGCCAGGTCCCCTTTGACTTGGGATCCACCCTGAATATCTTTGTGACGATCAATCCGACGAGAAGACCGCCGAAATGCATCGCGAATCCGCCGAAAACTATGATCACGCATTCCTTTAACAGCTGCCCGTCAAAGGGTCTTACCATTGATAAAAATGTCATGGCGGGGAATGTGACCATAATGATAAGGTTGGATATCTGCGGAGCCACATCCGGTGACATGATCTTTCTTTTTCCCAGATAGTATCCCAGAAAAACCAAGGCAAAGAGGATCGCGACCCTCGATGTTATCACCAGCATATCATCTCAGCTCCGTTTTCGGTGACAAGCACCTGAATTTCCCACTGGGCAGATGGCAGTCCATCCTCGGTTATAGCTGTCCAGTCGTTCTCCTCGTCTATATATATCTTTGAATCTCCCATATTTACCATAGGCTCTATCGTAAACATAAGTCCCGGCGCAAGCACCATCTTAGTCCCCGGCTTTGTGTTGTATCCGACCCAGGGCTCCTCGTGAAACTCAAGCCCTACGCCGTGTCCTCCGATCTCCTTTACAACCGTGTACCCGTTTGCAAAAGCATGATCGTGTACAGCGGCACCTACATCTCCGAGAAATCCCCATAGCTTTATGGCTTCGTAGCCTTTCCTCACACATTCTCTTGTGACCTCAACGAGTCTTCTCTTTTCCTCGGAAACCTCCCCTATCATAAACATCCTCGACGAATCGGAAAAATATCCGTTTAAGTTTGTCGAGCAGTCTATATTTACGATATCTCCGCTCTTTAGGATGACGTTCTCTGATGGAATGCCGTGGCAGACCTGCTCGTTTATCGACGTACATACGCTCTTCGGATATCCCTCGTAATTGAGCGGTGCCGGAATACCTCCCATCCGCGTCGTCTCCTCGTACACTATCCTGTCGATGTCCGAGGTGGGCATTCCCTCGCATACCATTTCCTCAAGCTTATCGAGAACCGCCATATTGATTTTTGCACTCTCTTTAATCTTTTCAATCTGGGGCGGTGTCTTTATCATGTTGTGTCCCGGCACCTGGCGTCCCTGCCCCTTCAATATACCAAGCTTTTCGTCGAACGCCTCGTGACATTTTTTGTATTTTATCTGCGATCCGCACCAGCACGGATCATTTCTTCCTATCTTCATCTCAATGTATTTCCCTTGCAAATACGTCTTTGTGCGGCAACCCATCCGGAATCAGCCATTTTCTTAGGATACGTCAATACCATGCCCTGTGTTCGAGTATGATATTGCCCACCCGAATCTTCTCCCACTCGGGTTCGACTTCCACCTTATGCTCTGAGAGTATCTCCTCATAGGCACTCCCCCCTACATCGAGGGACGCATCGGAAACACCGAGCTTTTCCGTGAGCACACTTTGATATTTTTCCGCAACAGCAACATTGTATATGCTGTTGTATATATCCTCCTCGCTCACCCCGAGCTTTTCA
>CAJOQF010000308.1 GCA_905236295.1 uncultured Eubacterium sp.
ATCCTCCTTCGCCCTCAGATAAGCGGAAGCCGAAAGATTATCATACGCTGAGAGATCCTTCGCCTCGCGTATGCCTCGAAGTATCTCCTCCTCGGTCTGTGAATCGATCCACACACGCCTTCTCTCCTTGCCGGTCACTCCACTCATCTGCTCGACAAGTCTGTAGATATACTCTCCCTCGCGTCCGGAATCGGTGCACACATAAATGACATCCACATCATCCCTCTTTAAGAGCGAAGAAACTATATCAAACTGCTTTCGCACCGACTCAATGACCTCATACTTAAATTCATCAGGTATGAACGGAAGATTATCAAGTCGCCATTTTTTATATTTTATGTCATAACTTTCCGGATAGCTCATCGTCACAAGATGACCAACACACCAAGTAAAAACAGATGCGTCGGATTCTACGTATCCGTCGCATCTCTTAGCATTTTCGTCCAAAGCCTTTACGAACTCTCTCGCAACACTTGGCTTCTCCGCAATATATAAATTTTTTCCCATAATCAATCAGAAATCATTGAGATCGATAAGTCTCATCTTCGGCTGTGCTTTTTCTCCGTCAATAAGCTCCTGTGAGAAGCCGTGGGCTGAAAAAAGATAGTAGTAATCGGATTTGATCTTTGCCTTGTTCGTCGCCTCAATAAGGCTTGTGAGCATGTCGATGGTCATAAGCTCTTTTGACCACGAACAGCGGGCAACTATTCTTTGACGATCCTCGCTCTGCGCAAGTATGTCGATGCTGCCCTGCTTGCCGACCCAGGTTCCGATCCGCTTTACCTTGATAGGAAGCTGTCCTAACATATTCATAAGCTCTATGTACTCTGCACATACCTTTGTAAAATAGTGCTCCATATAGCTGTCAAACTCCGGTGCGATATGTTTTTCGTAAAACTCCGCCGGCGAGATCTGCTTGAGCTGTGAGATATTTGTATATATAAATTTGAAATAGAAATGCAAAAATGTATTGGAGATGGTATATACACCCTTCTTGGTGTTCTCCCATCCGCCGGTAGCGATCGATTCCACCTTCTCCACCACGCCGAACTTTGCAAGATTTTTCATATAGACACTGATCTTTGCGCGCGAAAAACCGGTAGCTGCAAATATATCGTTTAGCTTGTGGTTGCCGCATGCGATACGGCTTAAGATCGAATTGTAAACCGCAACCTCCCTCAAATGTCTGTTGAGAAAGAGCTGTGGAAAATCGTGGAGCGCTCCGCCGGGCGCAACAAATAGTTCTATCACATTGTCGCGGACACTCTTGTTTACATCTATCTTCTCGAGATAGCTGTAGTATCCGCCGAATATTCCGTAAAGTCTGATAAGCTCATCCACGGGATACTCCGGAAATGCCTGCGCCACATCTACAAATCTCCACTCGTCATATTTGATGATCTCAGGTTTTGCCGCCTTGAGTTCAGCGGAATTGGCATCTATATTTTCCTCGAACCAGACCACATCAGAAAAAGCAAGAATGATAAGCGCATTGCAAAGATCCTCACTCACTATCTCAGCGATTGCCGGCAAAAATCCTTTCTCCTTGCGGGCAATGTAGTTTGCATCGTTTATCACCAGGATCTTTTTCTCTGGAAGACAGTTGAATATATCTCTGATATACGCCTTGAAATAATCTACGGACGACTGTTTGGAATAAGGGTCTTTGTCCGCAAACTCCGGAAGTTCAAACTCGTCTCCCACTATCTCTTTGTACGCTTTTTCGAGTATGATGCGCTGCTCCCCCTCGGATGCCTGAACTGCATCATAGTAGAATCCGGTATTTTCTGAAAAGAATTCATCGATAGTAGCCTCGAGCGAACTTTCTTTGTGTCCATATGCCAGAACAAGCTGACTGTGCTTTGCATTGATATGATTGCTTAAAGTTTTAAGATCGTTTTTTCTGACTTTCATTGTATCCGATTCCCTTATATACTTTAGTTTTGCCTATATAATATATCAAAAATCTTTTGCATTTTCAACCATTTATTAAATTTAAATTATACAGTCTTCTTATAAGTGAGTGCCAACATGGTAATATCATCAAACTGCTCTTTCGTAAAAAAATATGGTTTGTCCTCCACCGAATATGTAAGTTGTCTATCGTCTGTCACTCCGGGCGAGGGCGCCTCTCGACACATTTCCAGGCATACAAAAAAGCCCTGCACATGCAGAGCTTTTAATAAATCTTATTAGTTGTATTTACGCTTTCTAGCAGCTTCAGATTTTTTCTTACGCTTTACGCTAGGTTTCTCGTAATGCTCACGTTTACGAATCTCCTGCTGGATGCCAGCCTTAGCACAGTTTCTCTTGAATCTGCGAAGTGCGCTGTCCAAAGACTCGTTCTCTTTTACTATTACTTCTGACACTAGAATCTACCCTCCCTCCAGTTTGCTATTGTGCTTTAACTGATGGATAAATATGTTACTAAACAGTAACGGTTTTTGCACTAATGTATACTATACAATAATCTTTTTGTTTCGTCAAGCTACTTATTTATCCAAACTTTCATTTCATGGGTTTTTCTTTTATCTTCCGGCGGAAGCTCCATGTAATCGTCACCGTAAATCCCGCTCAGATATGTGTGTATGCATCCCGGTGCGTTGCATTTGCGCCCCTCAAATTCGATCTCTTTGATATCAAGAGCTTCCGTTCTGAGGTATCTCTCACCAACGCCGTACAGACCGTAGGTTGAGACGCCGACATATTTGGAATTGTCATAATCAAGCCGCTTTGCCTTTTCTTCCATCTTTCGGACTATTCTCCTGTAGCCTATCATATGGCAAATGATAAGAGCAGGAAGTTTTAACAGGGCTCGCACCTTTGTCGTCCCCTCACCGATGGTCGCCCTCGACCAGACTATCATTTTGCGCCTCTTCTTCATCCACTTGAAGTATCTGACGGCCTCTGCCTCATCCTCCGGCCACCCATCCATCGGAAGGATATCCAGAAACAGATTTGTAACAAGACTGTCGCCGTCCAGGTATTTTGCAGTGTTCTTGTCAAGCCAGGTGCCCATGTGGATCATCTCCGCAAAAGGATTTCCGAGAGTTCCGTCAGAGCCGCTTAGTACCTTGAACTCCTCTCCTATCGGGTCTGTCTTTACGAGTTCAAGAAGCCTTTCATAATCAAACCGTGGCATGCCGACATCGATATCGTCATCCCACGGTATAAATCCCTTGTGTCGGACTGCTCCAAGAAGAGTCCCTCCCACAAGATAATATCTCAAATTGTATTTCCCGCAATATGCAAGGAATGCATCAAGCATTGAAAGGAGAACCTCCTGCGTCTCCTTCCTGGAGAGCAGTCTTTTGTCCTTTGTATTTGAATTATCCATAATGATTATGCTGTCTCGAGGTCTCTGTACCACTGAAGCGCTCCGAGATATGCCTGATAAACATCCTCAACCTCTATCTCGTGGATGATCATAAGTCTTGAGACCTCCTGCCATGAAGCATCCTCGTACTCTTTGATAAATACATAGATCGGCATGAAA
>CAJOQF010000309.1 GCA_905236295.1 uncultured Eubacterium sp.
AAAGAGACCTGTATTAGAATAACTATATATGAATCAGAGTGTAAGACTTAATTCCGTATAATGTGGAATTTACTTTTTTATTCAATGAACGAAACGTTTCTCCCTTGTTTACTTTACATAAAAATATAAATGTTGTATACTGTAGGTTACTTTATCGAAAATTAGCTTTCGATAGAGCAGAAACGAAAATAATCGGGAGCGACAAACGCTCTACAGGAAGGAATGGTATATAAATGGCTTTATTACAGGATTGGCATGCAATTGCTTACAACGAGAAGGCAGACAAAGGTGAGTTACAGGCGTTCTGGGAGAGATATTTCAATCTCGAAAAGAATATCTATGCACAGCTTTTGAAAAACCCGGATGAGGTAGTTGAAGGTACAGTTCAGGAGCTTGCGGACAAGTACCAGATCGACAAGATGGCTATGGTGGGATTCCTTGACGGTATCAACGAGAGCTTGGTTGAGCCGAATCCGATCGAGGATCTCCATGAGGACACCCATGTTTCACTCAATTTTGACAATGAGAAGCTCTACAAGAACATGGTTGATGCGAGAGCAGACTGGCTCTATAATCTTCCGGAGTGGGAGGATATCTTTGACGCTGAGACCAGAAATCGTCTCTATAAGGAGCAGAGAAACTCAGGTACAGTCAGACGTGAAGGCAAAAAGATAGGAAGAAACGATCCGTGCCCGTGCGGTAGCGGACTCAAATATAAAAAGTGCTGTGGAAAGTCAGCATAAAGTTCTGAGAGGATGGTAATGAGATGAAGATCACTTTGAAAGATGGAAGCGTAAAGGAATATGATGGCGCAAAGAGCGTATATGATATAGCACTTGATATAAGTGAAGGCCTTGCGCGCGCTGCGTGTGCCGGCGAGGTCAACGGTGAGGTTGTGGATCTTCGCACGGAGATATCACAGGACTGCGAATTGAACATTCTCACCGGAAGCGACAAAGAGGGACTTCGTGTGCTCCGTCACACAGCATCACACGTATTGGCACAGGCTGTTAAGAACCTCTATCCGAATGCAAAGATAACCATAGGACCGGCAATCGATGACGGTTTTTATTACGATTTCGATGCAGAGCCGTTTTCGAGAGAGGATCTCGATAAGCTTGAGGCTGAGATGAAAAAGATCATCAAGAAGGGAGAGCGTATCACCAGATATACTCTTCCGAAGGATGAGGCCATCAAGTTTATGAAGGAGAAGGATGAGCCTTACAAGGTGGAGCTTATCGAGGAGTTGCCTGAGGGCGAGGAGATTTCCTTTTACGATCAGGTTGGATTCGTTGATCTGTGTGCCGGCCCGCACCTTATGAACACAAAGGGTGTAAAGGCATTCAAACTCATCTCTTCGTCAATGGCGTACTGGAGAGGTGATGAGCACAAGGCAAGACTTCAGAGAATTTACGGAACTGCCTTCGCAAAGAAAGATGAATTAAAAGCACATCTTGAAGCTTTAGAGGAAGCTAAAAAGCGCGACCACAACAAGCTCGGCCGTGAGATGCAGCTGTTTACAACTGTCGATATAATCGGACAGGGACTTCCGCTGATGCTCCCGAAGGGAACCAGGATGCTCCAGAAACTCCAGCGTTGGATCGAGGATCTTGAGGACAAGGAGTGGGGCTATGTCCGCACCAAGACTCCGTACATGGCGAAGTCTGATCTCTACAAGGTTTCGGGTCACTGGGATCATTACAGAGATGGCATGTTCATTCTCGGAGATCCGGAGAAGGCGGAGGAAGAAGAAGTTTTGGCGCTTCGTCCGATGACATGTCCGTTCCAGTATCATGTATATAAGAACACACAGAAGTCATATCGTGATCTCCCTTACAGAATGGGCGAGACTTCCACACTCTTCAGAAAAGAGGATTCGGGAGAAATGCACGGACTCACAAGAGTACGTCAGTTTACAATCAGTGAGGGACACAATGTTATACGTCCGGATCAGGCGCCGCAGGAGCTTGAGAACTGCTTGAAGCTTGCGAACTTCGTGCTCACAACACTCGGACTTGAAGATGATGTTACATATCGCCTCTCAAAATGGGATCCGAACAACAAAGAAAAATATCTCGGAGATGACGAGTATTGGAATACGACCCAGGATGCGCTCAGAAAAGTTTTGACAGAGAACGGAATGAATTTCGTTGAGGCTGAGGGTGAGGCTGCATTCTACGGGCCGAAGATCGATATCCAGGCAAAGAATGTTTACGGCAAGGAAGATACGATGATCACTATCCAGCTTGACTGTGAGATCGCAGAGAAGTTTGATATGTATTATATCGACCAGAACGGTGAGAAG
>CAJOQF010000310.1 GCA_905236295.1 uncultured Eubacterium sp.
CAGACGCCGTGGAACCGGAATGGGCGGCGGACATGACGAGAGAGAGCAGACTCTCAACCAGATGCTTGTTGAGATGGATGGATTTGCTGTGAATCAGGGAATCATCGTCCTTGCAGCTACCAACAGAGTAGATATCCTTGATCCGGCGATCATGCGACCGGGCAGATTTGACCGAAAGGTTGCAGTCGGCAGACCGGATGTGGGTGGCCGCGAGGAGATTTTAAAGGTTCACGCGAACGGAAAACCGCTTGCTGAGGATGTTGATATTAAACAGATAGCCCAGACGACAGCCGGATTCACAGGAGCAGATTTAGAGAACCTTATGAATGAAGCTGCCATACAGGCTGCAAAGGAAAACCGTGGCTACATCAAGATGGATGATATCAAAAAGAGCTTCGTAAAGGTTGGCATCGGAACAGAGAAACGTTCAAAGATCATCTCCGATAAGGAGAAGAGGATAACTGCCTATCATGAATCAGGCCATGCGATACTTTTCCATGTGCTTCCTGATGTGGGACCGGTTTATTCGGTATCTATTATCCCGACCGGAATTGGAGCAGCCGGATACACCATGCCGCTTCCGGAAAAGGATGAGATGTTCAAGACCAAGGGAAGCATGCTTCAGGAGATTATGGTAGATCTCGGCGGACGCATAGCTGAGGAGATTGTGTTTGACGATATAACCACCGGAGCTTCCCAGGATATCAAGCAGGCTACTGCGCTTGCAAAGGCGATGGTGACCAAGTATGGAATGAGCGAGGGAATCGGTCTTATCAATTATGACCATGATGATGATGAGGTCTTTATCGGACGTGACCTTGCGCATACCAAGACCGTCAGCGAGACAGTTGCGACAAAGATTGATGATGAGGTCAAGGCGATCATTGACAGCTGCTACAATAAGGCAAAGAATATCATCCTTGAAAATAAAGATATTCTTGAGAAGAGTGCAGCGTTGCTTCTTGAGAAAGAAAAGATATCACGATCTGAGTTTGAAGCATTATTTATACAAAATGCATAAAAAATATTTTTAAAAACAATTTGATTTATGCACATTTATGTATTGCTGGGTGCTATTATAATCAATGTAAAAACCCCCAATACATTTTATAGTTTTTACTAACCCCATAGTAAAAATACCTTCTCCTAAAGAGCGACCATTCTGGTCGCTCTTTAACTTTGCAGTTTTATCTGCGCCGTTGGACGAAATGATAATCTTAAAGAATTCTTAAAGGTTTTCCCTCTTTTATGTTAAACTTTAGTTTTGTATACTGTGTTCAGGATGAAAGCTATACGTGCTGTGTCATCCGAAAACTTCGAGGTTGAATGCTGCGGACGCGCGGTGGGAGGAAATAAAGTGAAAAAGGCAAGAATACTTGTGTGTGATGATGAACCTGATATAGTTTCGGCGCTTGTGATATACCTTACCAGCGAGGATTATCTTGTAAGCAAGGCTTCAAACGGAGAGGAAGCACTCGCTGCGCTTGACAAAGAAGAGATAGATCTCGTCCTGCTCGATGTTATGATGCCGGTTATGGACGGGATCACAACGATGGCAAAGATAAGGGAAAAGAGCAATGTCCCGGTGATTTTTCTGACCGCAAAGTCAGAGGATACGGACATGGTGCTCGGATTAAATGTCGGAGCCGACGACTATATCACAAAACCATTTAATCCGGTAGAGCTGATCGCGAGAGTCAGATCGGCTCTGAGAAGATATCTGTTCCTTGGCGGCGGAGTGCAGTCCAAAGAGGAGAGTGGGGATGCGCATATTTCCATAGGCGGCATAGAGATCTTTGACGACAAAAAGATTGTGACACTTGATGGAAGTGAGATTTCGCTGACTCCGAAAGAGTACGATATACTAAAGCTTATGATGGAAAATCCCGGAAGGGTCTTTTCGATGAAGGAGATATACGAACATGTCTGGAGAGAGGCTTCTTTCGGTGATGAAAATACGGTTGCGGTTCACATTCGTCATCTGCGCGAGAAAGTGGAGTATGACCCCTCCGATCCGAGACATTTAAAGGTTGTCTGGGGACGGGGATACAAATTTGAATAGGTCAGCTTCAAGAGAGGGCAATGAGTTATGGAAGAAAAGATGATAAAAGAGCTTCAAAGTGAGTTCGACGATCAAAAAAGGGAGCCGGAAAACATACGAAAAAACTGGCGACAGAGAATGTGGCTTAAGATACTTTGCGTAGTATTATCATTCGTTTGCTTTGCCGGATTTCTGGTAAGCACAGCAGCTGCGGTTTTGACAAAATTCGAGGGCGTGGATAATGAGGAGTATTGCAGAACCCAGATAGAGAATATTACGGATTTCTACGAGCTGGAGATGCTTCAAAAATACAATTCTCTGAAGAACGGAGCAATGACAAACATTTCCGATGAGGATGTATTCAATTACGAAAACTATCATTTCATGGTTGCGGACGGAAAAACCGCAGACGAGGTGGAGGCCGCATTAAAAAAAGGCAACATTAAGTTTGACAAACAGAATACTACCCGGATTCCCGATGATATAGTCCCGAGGATAAAGGAATACCGCCTGGGACAAAACAGTGGTTTTAATATGGGTTATGTGGAGTTTGGACCGTTTGACAGCTATTTGAATGTAACCGGAAGCTTCATAGAAGCTGATTATGACAAAGATTATAAGATAATCGACGGCTACGGAATAAATGAGCAGACAGGACTGGTGTATGTAAAGAGCGGAAAAGACTGGTATGAGCTCGACAGCTCAGCGTATTCATATAATTACAGCGTATCCTCCAAGGAGGATGATTACGACAGCGCATTTTACAGTGAATACTATATCGCAGAGAAGGATTACAGAATTTCAAATGAGCTGTCTGAGGATGACGTTGTAGAGATAAGCGTGGTTCTGTTCCCGGACAGTGGAAATGAGCATTGGATCACTTTTGATGAGCTTGATAAACTTACATTGGATGATAAAAGCATCGCAAATGAGAAGGCATACATGGATTCTCCGGATGATGAGGGCGCTGTTGCGGGTATGTTCTACACAACAAGCGAGGATGCATCAAGCCGTCCGGTGACAGTTGTGTCCTATGTCGGATACGGAAAAGAGGATCAAAAGGCAGAAGCTGTATTTGATTACAGTACAGAAGGATATGTGGGCTCTATAGCTGAGGGAGATTACTACTCAAGATATCTCGGAATGCTTCAGATGTACGAAGGTATTTCAAATACTGTGATTCCACTGATGATCGTATTGTTAATTGCTTCGTTTGTGTTCTTTGTACTCAGCGCAGTGATGTCGGGACATGTGAATAAAGTACATCCGAGAGCAAAAGTCAAAAACTATATGAAATGCGAAAAAACAGGTGGGTTTATAGAGATCAGCGGACTTGGTCTGATACCGATGGATCTGTTTGCGGTGATCACATTCATAGTCGATATGGTATTTGTGATGTCGATCTCGTCCGCGATGCTGGATGTTTTCGGATTTGCGATTCTGGGGTTCGTGGTCGGAATGTGTTGCTTTGCGATGACATACGCATTTCTTATAGCGTTGATCACAAACATCAAGATACGAAGAGCCGGGGAAAATACCCTTTGTTATATGATAGGCTCAGCGATAGGCAGGGGATTAAAGCTTTTGGCAGACGGATCGAGGGTAAATAACCTTGCAAAGCGAGTGTGGCTTACCTTTGCGGTGGAGACAGCGATAGAGTCGTTCGTGCTGATAGTATTTTGCTTTACTGTATTGAGCTATATTCCGAATGTAGCGTTTTTGAGATATATTCCGGTTGTAGCGTTTTTGAGCATAATTGCCTTTGTGGTGCTTAAGGTTATTATAGCCCATCTTACAAAGGGACATCTTGCAAAGATGGAGGTTTTTGCGATTGAGAAAATGAAAAGTGATCGCATGCAGACAGAGCTTATCACAAATGTATCTCACGATATCAAGACTCCTCTTACATCGATAATCAACTATGTTGACCTGCTCTCGAAGGAAGATCTCCCACAGGGAAAGGTGCAGGAGTACATTGAGGTGTTAAAGCGCCAGAGCGCCAGACTTAAGAAACTTATCACGGATCTTATTGAGGCATCGAAGGCTTCGACCGGTTCGATAAAGCTGGATATGGAGACCATAGATGCGGGAGTCATTATTTCGCAGGCTTCGGGGGAATACAAGGAAAGGCTCGTAGAAAAGAACATAGATCTCGTAATTTCAGTACCGGATGGAAAATTCAAGGTAAATGCGGATTCGAGAAGACTCTGGAGAGTGTTTGACAACCTCCTTAGAAATATTGAGAAATACGCATTGGATGGAACGAGAGCCTATGTGGATGTGACGACAGCACGCGTTTTAAACGGCGACAATATATACGAGGACGTTGTGATCGAATTCAAGAACATTTCCGCCAAGCCGTTAAATATATCGGCAGATGAGCTGATGGAAAGGTTTGTAAGAGGAGATGAGGCGAGATCCAGTGAGGGGTCGGGACTCGGACTTTCCATTGCGAGATCCCTTGTACAACTTATGGGTGGACAGTTTGAACTTGTGATCGACGGAGATCTCTTTAAAGCTGTTGTCAGGTTGCCAAAATGTTAATTATTAAGATTTTGTTATTTGCCAAAAAATACTTGCAAGTCAGCAGAAATCGTGATATCCTTTATGTTCGGAGCGTTCTGTAAACGAGCGCGGTTTGTATGACTATTGTTTGGTGAACATTTGAGTAGGAAAGGGGAATTATTAAAATGATTTCTACTGATATTGGAATAGATTTGGGAACAGCGAGTATTCTCGTATATGTAAAGGGCAAAGGCGTAGTTTTAAAAGAGCCTTCGGTTGTTGCTTTCGACAGGGATACAAACAAGATAAAAGCCATCGGTGAGGAGGCCCGACTCATGCTCGGACGTACTCCGGGAAATATCGTTGCGGTTCGTCCGCTTCGTCAGGGCGTTATCTCAGACTACACCGTTACAGAGAAGATGCTCAAGTACTTTGTTCAGAAAGCTATGGGCAAGAAGAGCTTCAGAAAGCCACGTATCAGTGTCTGCGTTCCTTCACAGGTAACTGAGGTTGAGAAGAAGGCCGTTGAGGACGCTACTTTCCAGGCTGGAGCACGTGAAGTTGCTATTATCGAGGAACCGGTTGCAGCAGCTATCGGTGCCGGCATTGACATTGCAAAGCCGTGCGGAAACATGATCGTCGATATAGGTGGTGGTACTGCGGATATAGCGGTCATCTCACTTGGCGGTACTGTTGTCAGCACATCTATAAAGATCGCAGGTGACAACTTTGATGAGGCGCTCGTTCGTTTCATGAGAAAGAAACACAATCTTCTTATCGGTGAGAGAACAGCCGAGGATATCAAGATAAAGGTTGCAACATGCTTCCCGCTCGCAGAGCCTATGAGCATGGAGGTAAGAGGACGTAACCTTGTAACAGGTCTTCCGAAGACTGTTGAGGTTACAAGCGAGGAGACAGAGGATGCGCTTCGCGAGCCGACACTCCAGATCGTTGAGGCTGTACACAGCGTGCTTGAGAAGACTCCGCCTGAGCTTGCAGCCGATGTTTCAGACAGAGGTATAGTACTTACCGGAGGAGGAGCACTCCTTCGCGGACTCGAAGAGTTAATAGAAGAGAAAACAGGAATCAACACTGTGACTGCCGACGACCCGCTCTCATGCGTGGCTATCGGAACAGGTCAGTACGTAGAGTTCCTGGCAGAGAAGAGGAATCAGCTGTAAGGCTGATTCCTTTTTTTGTTGAACTGCGAGATAAGCCCATCCAATTGTATAAGCAGTCTATTATTGGGATTATCCAGGTCGATCATGGTCAGGTCGTGGATTTTTTGTAACCTTTGGGAGAGGGTGTTTCTATGTATATATAATTGCTTTGAGGTTGAAACGTTGTTTCGCTCGTTTTGAAGAAAACAAAGCAGTGTATTGTATAGTTGTGTATTGTGTTTGGCATCATATTCCGATAAAAGTTTCAAGCTGGGATATAATGGGTAATCGCCCAGATTCTCGGACAGTATGCTCACAATCATGTTTATGTGGTAGTCCTCGGATTTATTTAGCGCGCCGGATGATTTGTTTCCGTATGATAGAGCAATATCACATTGACGATGAGCGTTTTCGAGAGAAACAAGGGATGTGAATGATTGACTTATTCCGCAATAATATACGCTTTCGTTAATTGTTCTGGCAAGATATGTTTTGAAAGATTTCTCCGGAAGGTGGGTAATGTTTATCAGTAAAAGGAGGCTATTGTCAGTGGCTCCGGCAAAAATCCACGGAGAGTGATCTGCAAACATATTGCTGAGATATCTCTGGGTGTGGTGATTGGCGGATGTAGGACGAGCGATTACCAAAAGCTTTTCGTCGTTGTCGAACCAGCCTTTAACAGATAGCTTTCGTTCCAACACGTCAAGTGTGGAAGAAGCGGATTCTCCGGTCAGAAGTTTTGCGTTCTGCCCGAATTCGTCAAAAGATTCCTGATAGGAGAACCAATCCTCGATAAAATGACATAAAAGCCAAAAGGCGTGAAGCTCTCCCGTATTTAAAGGGTTTGGGTATTCTATTGCTGCGCATATACCGCAAAACTGTTGATGGCAATAAAGATTCTTTGAATAGTTGCCGCGTTGATAGATACCTGCCGGTATATAGAATATATCCTTCCAGTTTTTGTCATAGATTCCGTTGGAGCTATCGTGAAATGATAATATCTGCTCGAAGGAAGAAGCTGAGTTTTGCATTAACATATCCCAGGATTCATCGATGTGTGATGCTTGGTAACGCGGAGAGAAGGCTATAAGTGAATCACTTGTATCTAAAACTATAATAGGACATTCCATTATTTCTGTACTGTTTGCCAACAGACCGGCGATGGTACTCTGGTGAGCGAGTTCTTCGTTCAAATGACTTTCCCATTTTTTGAATAAAGATCG
>CAJOQF010000311.1 GCA_905236295.1 uncultured Eubacterium sp.
CCTCTCGACCGCAGTCCGGACATTTTCCGTCCACGAGCTGAGCCTCTGTCCAGAAAGACTCACACGGGGTACAATAAAGCCCCTCATAGTGGCTCTTATAAATATCACCCTGATCGTAAAGCTTTTTAAAAATCTTCTTTACCTGTCTCTCATGATCCTCGTCCGTCGTGCGCACAAAGTTGTCATAGGACGCATCCATAAGATCCCAGATCTCTTTTACCTGCCTCGCCATATTGTCGACAAACTCTTTCGGAGATATGCCCTCTTCCTGAGCTTTCAACTCGATCTTTTGACCATGCTCATCAGTTCCTGTCTGGAAATAGACATCATAGCCTTCCTGTCTTCTGAAACGGGCGATCGCGTCCGCAAGAATTATCTCGTATGTATTTCCGATATGCGGCTTGCCTGAAGTGTAGGCAATAGCCGTTGTCATGTAAAACTTACCTTTATCAGCCATTATAATATCATCCTCTAACTTTTATTTTGTGTCTGTCTTGTGATTATTTTGCAAATCTTTCTTGTCCTTTTGGAGAACCAAACGATTGATTTCCAAAATGCAGACAACTTAATATTATACGCTTAATACGCTATCATTGCAATTATTTTAACGAATTAACAACCCTCTGACACGATACGGGCGGCAATCCAAACGATCACCGCCCGCTTTTCTTTTTTATCAACTTTCACTAAGCTTTACTTCCTGTGCTGTGCACTAATCAAAATAATACTTGGTTTCTTTGCCGTTTTTCTTTACTATCTTCACTGTACGAATACTAAGATAATATGTTTTTCCCGGCAATAAGGTTTTGTTATTTAATTTGAACGAAGTCTTATTCTTGCTAATAGTTTCTCTGTTATTATGACGGGTACTCTTTGTGTCCCAACTGAACTCGTAACAACTAATAACGTCGGTTGATCTTTTCCATCTTGCATATGCAATGGTATTGTTTTCTTTTTTAGTAACCTTAAAATCTTTCACCTTATTCAAGTTCACCTTTACAGTAATTTTCTTTGTGCTCGCAGCGTATTTATCTGTCTTTGGAGCTGATATGGTTATGATTGCCTTTCCAACATTTTTAGCCTTAATAATCCCGTCGCTACTAACAGTTACAACCCTAGGATCTGAGGACTTGTATGTCAGAGTTCTATTAGCCGGATCCTTTGCGTTCAGTTTTTTCGATTTGTTTAGGCACAGATTATAAACACTGGCATCTGTAGTTATTGTCACGTTCTTAAGCCACTTTGCGTAAACCACCTGAGGTACATTTTCCTCGCCGGAGAAAAGACTGTTTGGATCAAACTCACTCTCGTATTTTTTATCCGTATACCATCCACCAAATGTATAGTTCGCCTTTTGCGCTGATATTGGAGTATATAAACCCCAGGTCCCTGCAACAGGAATCTTATAAGCCTCCTTGGACTCTATATCATAGTAATCCTCTATTTTATCTGCCTGCATATTAAAACTATATCTCGTGAGATCTTTTATATACGCTTTACCCCCCATCAGGTCATAGATCAAAGTGTGCTCATCCTTATCAAGACCCTCATTGGCAATGTTTTCGTCAATACTTCTGGTTTCTACTTTCTCATAACTATTAGTAGGCACTATAACATCAAATGTTGTCTCCGGATCCTCATAGTTTGTGGCATCAACAGCTTTCAGTTTAACCGTGTATGTGCCGGCTCCTAATGTATTTTTAATGCTAAGTTCTCCGGTTTCACTGACCGAAATCTTGTCAGTGTCAGAAGTTGCCTCAATCCTTGAGCTAGGCCTTACAATACTCAGCTGTTTTTTATAGGTACTAACATTAAACATTTCCGGTGTAATTAGAAAATATCTCTTACTCTGGTAAAGCACCTTGAATTTTCTTGCTTTTGTAATGTTGAAGGTTCTCTCTGCTTTTCCAATAAACTTTGAATCTTCATTTGGTGTGATCGTAACAGTACCTTTTCCGACGTTCAGATTCTCGCCATAGGATACTGTATACTGATCTTCGGGAATGGTCTCACCATTCCACACAACGCTCTTGACCTCAGGCTTTATCTGCTCTCCGCTAAATGTAAAAGACTTTTCATTTAGTGTGACAACCACTGCAGAGGAGCCCGAATCATCTGTGCTTGTAATATCAGCTGTCCACTTGGCATAGACAGTTATAGTCGTAACTGACGAAGCAGTGACTATATTGTTCTCCACTGCATTTTTAAATTCTTCGTCATAATACCATCCCTCAAATTTATATCCGCTCTTTGTAGCAGGCTGAAGCGTATACGAATTGCCTACAACCTGAGATGTTGTATTCGGATTTGATGCTCCCTCACAATTCTTGTACTCAATGGTATAATATTCGTATGTTGGGTAGTAGGTTCCGCCGCCACCGGGGGGGAGGGATCCATATAATCCACTCTCAATTTGGTCAATCAAATCAGTTGCTGCCGGTTTTTCTGCTTTCACGATCTTTTGATCTGCACCTGCCGATGTTGTGAGCGGAGCTGCAAAAGCAAGCACCACAACAAGCAGTAGCGAAATAAACCTCTTTCGTCTCTTTTTGATTACTTTTTCGTCTAACATTTTGTTAACTCCTTTAGACGATATATTTCAAATGACGCATGCCATCAGAAAACGTGTTTAATTTAGATTCTCTTCCAACCAGAGGTCTGCTGAGTTTTATTTGTGTCTGGTCAATGCGAAGTTTATTTCTCGCCGCCTCTGCGATCATCTCCGTTGCAAACTCCATCCCTCCGGTCTTTGGATTAATTATTTCCAAAGCCCGTCTCGTAAGCCCCCTTAGTCCACAGTGAAAATCGTGCACCCTGACTTTGTACCGGATCCTTCCGCAAAACGAAAGGAACGGCACTCCAATCCTATGTAATACCGGCATTGCTCCGGATTCCATCAAAGAATTTAGCCTGTCGCCGATCATCACGTCACATTCACCATCGCTCAGCGGAAAATAGAACGGATCAAGCGCCGAAAAATCATAGGTCATATCGCTGTCTCCGAAAATTACAACTCTCCCTCCCGAGTTCGACAGGCCACATATCAGAGCATTTCCATATCCCTTCTTCTCCTCGAAGATAACCTTTGCCCCGGAGAGTCTTGCTATATCAGCTGAGTTGTCATCGCTTCCGTTGTCCACAACAATTATCTCTCCCTTTAGATTCCTCGAATTTATATAGCCTTTTGCTCTTGCTATACAGTTTGCAATAGTGTTTTGCTCATTAAGACAGGGCATCACTATAGAAATGTCAAGCGACTCTTCTATTTTTAGTTCCATGTCTTATAAAGCCTCCTTTCGTTATCTCCCCAACTATCAAACATACTGCCAGTACCGTTGCCATCTGCGCTCGGTAGGTGAAGTGAAAATGCATGTATGAGTGGTTGTGCAAAACTATGTATCTGATATATGGGATTGCCGCAATTATAAAATAAACCGCTATCAGTTTTTTGTTGGAATTGCCGCTTCTATGTACAAAACATAGATAAAACGCAAATATGATCGCTCCGATCGATATAAGTATACCAATGCTTCCAAAATCGAACGGGAAAAGCGTGCTCAGGTTTGTTGTAATCGCCCTGTATATATATTGGAGCAGGCTGAGACTTTCTTTTAA
>CAJOQF010000312.1 GCA_905236295.1 uncultured Eubacterium sp.
ACCCATCGCGCAGATATCGGCTTCGGAAAATCCTGCCTGCGAAAGCTCTGTTGCGAAGAAGTGTCTGAGCGCATGGAGCTTGAAGCGTGGGAGGCCGAGGGAGTCTTGGAATTTATGCAGCATCTTTGTAATCTGCCTCGGTTTTGCATCGTATACAAAGCCCTGCTTTTTGATGGCATCTGTGAGGGCTGTCGGCACCGGTACGATACGTGTGGAGTTGTCTGTCTTGGTGGTGGCTTTGGTCTCCCATGTGTGATCGGTACCCTCTACCATTGCCTTATTTATGTCTACGGTTCCATCACCTATATCATCGAGTGTCAGCGCACATATTTCTGATCTGCGAAGTCCATAGGCTGCAAGCATGAATACGATCTCATATTTTGTGCCGCGCACAGAGTCTATAAGTGCCTTAACATCATTTGATGTCGGTATGTATGCTTCTTCCTTTTTCCCCCGTGGCAACGTTGTCTTTAGCGTAAGATCCGGACGATACATCGCAAGGACAGCGGAAATGAGTCCGTGGATGTTTGATACTGTCTTGGGAGCACGATAAGCTGAGTGTTCGTTGATCTCCCGCTGGACATCGTTTTTAGTGATGTCAGTGGTTATCAGATTCTTAAACCAGTCGGATATCATTCTCGATACGGCTTTGTAACCTTTTATGGTTGAGGGTGAAAGCACGTTGCTCTTAACTTTTAAGTAGCTTTGCGTGACTTCATCAAAGGTGCTCTTCTTAGTTGCTTTTCTTTTTGCGGCGTTATCGTATTCTTTGGCCATCAGCTCGACCGCTTCTTTCTGCGATGGCTTATGATCAAGTGTCAACGTGTACCATGTGCCGTCATGCATCTGGCGGATCCTATAATTCCCCGATGGCAGCTTCATAATGTTCATAAAATTCCCCCTTTGTGTTTATAGAATTGAATCCATCATCTGCTCACCTACAAGCTGAGCGAGACGTTGGGATCCGTTTACCAATGCTTTAAGCTCATCCCGACTTAAGCATCTGATAGCATTGAATATGTGCAGATAATCTGTGTGTTCGCTGACAAACCTTGCAAGCTCGGCGGCTTTAAATCCATAGATCTCTGCTTGTGTAGCACCGTTTAGCTGAACCTTTGGTGGCTGGATGGCACTCTTGTCCTCTACAGACAATTCATCATAAACAGCATTACCGATAATATCATGAAAACGCTCTCTTACTTTATCTTCTAATTCCGGGGATATATTCTCGCCGGAAGATGCCGCATTGAAGTATAGCGAATAATATACCATACGGTTGAAATGATTCTTGATAAAGGTGAGATCATTTCCCTCTTCTACCTCATACTCTATTTTGGATGCATCCGAAGAACCGGATTCTTTTCTTTTATTCATATCGTCTATGAAATCAGAAAGATCTTTATGCGGTCTTGTAAGAAGTTCCGGGTCGACATCAAAGTAATCCGCCAATACTTTGAGTCTTTCCATACGCGGCATTCTCACTCCGCTGCACCACGATGAAACTGTTGAATGAGACACATTCAATGCCTTTGTAATATCATCTTGTTTCTTGTTCTGTATCGACATAATAAAGTGCATATTGTGTGAAAATATTATGTGATACTCCGTTTTTTTTCTGTCCGTTGCCATATGGATCACCTCCCCGTCTAACGACAAGGTCATAATAGCTCAAAAAAGCGCAATCGTCAATACCAAAAGTGGCAACCGCTCTCGGGATGATATTTTTACCGCATACCAAATGTATGCAATAATATACCGTTTTTGGTAAAAATGCCAAAAATAATTGTGAAATTGGTCTCAAATGTGACATTATTTCACATTTCGCTGTTGACATTTACGATATCCATATAATATATTACGTCTATCCAAGAGATGCGCACTTAATTGGATAAAGAAAATCCAGCTAACAAAATGGATTATGGGGTTAGAAACTATGGGTACTATACAAATTGAGGAGGTTACATGGGAGAAGATTTTAAGTTGAAGATTTCGCTTCCGGCTGCGAGGGTGAATGCGGAACTCACTCAGCAAAAGGCTGCAGAGGCGATGGGGGTTACAAAGGAGACGCTCAGGAATTGGGAAACCGGGCGCACAAAGCTATCTGTGGAAGCTTTCATGAAAATGTGCAAGCTTTATGGTATGCCACAGGGGGTTATCAGACTTCCACAGAGATCTACAAGGACAGCATAAAATATATGAACAAGGGAGGAGGGATGAAATTTGCCACGTTCATTATTATGCGAATCTTTAAGCGACATGAAAAAGCGTAAGAGAAGAAACGCAATGTCGATCATTAAAAAGAGTCAGTTCGACTCCGGAATCAAGAACAATGATATAGCGATAGCGTTGGGTGTTACTGCGGCACAGACTTCAAAGCTTTTACGTGGAGATTCTGAAATGCAGATAAGTCAGCTTTCTATTATCGCGAACGTTTTGAAAATGAGTGATGACGATATCGTAAGAGTCATCAAAGCAATAAACGTCAGGGGGAAATGAAAAATGAGAACTGAATGTATGGGATCCTTTGTGATGTACGGATCCGTTGTCGATGCGATAGAGGCATCGAGCACCGGACTGAGCGCCAGCGAAAAGGGGGAAGTCTACAGCGCTATTATGCGTTACGGAGCCAGAGGTGAAGATGCTGAGGGACTGTCGGGAGCGGCGTTTGCGATCTATACGATAGTCTGTCCATTGATTGACGCATCAAAAGAGCGAAGGAAAAACGCATCTAAAGGTGGGAGACCGAAAAAAGATATAGACGAACTGCTTTTATGCACGGATATAGAGATGCCAAGGAAGGGCTCAAATAAGAAAACCACGAAAGCGGATCCTTTTGAGATGTATGAGGGTATTTTAGCAGAGACTGTCTTAGACGATGATGTCAGGGTGAAGATATCGGACTGGCTCGAGTACAAGACGCAAAAGGGTGACAAGTATGTTGAAAAAGGATTGAAAGCTCTTATATCGGAGGTCTCAAATAAAATAAATGAGCTCGGTGATAAGGGTGTGGTCTTTTCACAGATCGACAGGGCGATCGCCAGCGGCTGGAAGGGAATGAACCTTGATAAGATCAAAGCTGATGACATTCCGATGATTAATTCCGGGCTGGTCGGTGCGTTTCTGAGTGATTAGGGGGGAGGTCTATGACAAAAAAGGATGTTGGAATGATGCTTGCCACTATGAGCACATTTTTCCCGAATTACAAGCCGAGCGCATCCGTGGAGGATACCAAAAACGCATGGCTGTCAATCCTGGGGGATTATGATGCGGCCTTAGTGTTTAAGGCATTAAAGATGTACGTGACCACGGATACCACTGGCTTTGCGCCCACTCCGGGACAGCTTATCACAAAGATGAAGGAAGGGGATCTTTTTGCTGATGAGCTGGCGGCCTCTGAGGTGTGGAAGCAGGTACGCAGGGCGATATCAAGGAGTGCTTATTATTCCGGGGAAGAATTTGAGAAGCTTCCGGATATTGCAAAACGGATTCTTGGAAGTCCGGCAAGGCTTAGGGCTTATGCCACAGATCAAAATTACAATGAATCTGCGGTCTGCAACAATTTTTTAAGGGAGTACACAAGACTCTCAAATGGGGAACATATAACGGCACGGGGGAAGGTGGCTGGGGAGCTGCCTGTGCCGGAGAATTTTAGGATTGGAGGTAATTGATACTATGGGGAAGGAATGTTTATTGGCTTTTATGGGTGAACGGGATCCGGAACATCGTATCGGGAAGATACTAAAGATCATCGAGAATCCGATGCATACCGGACCGATAAAGCCGCATCTTATGTCTACAGCGGAGACACGGAGGTATAAGGTGAAGTCCACATGGCTTAATTATGCCGGAAAAAGGATGTATCTGCTCGAGCGCAGGGCTAAGGGTGGTACATATTATAAGGCACTTACCGAATGGGAGATCATAAGGATCGAGCAGGGAAAGTTTCTGTGAGGGGGTGATCAGATGGACAAGGCAAAGTTGGAACGTTACTCGACTCTTACCGCGGAAATAAAAGCGGAAAAAGAACGTCTTGAACGCGCGGAAGCTGATCTGGAGCAATGCCAGATGAATGAGCAGGTATCAGATGTTGTATCCGGTGGATACGGTGGGATCCAACATTTTACCATAACGGGGTATCCGATCAAAAATTGGGAGAAAAAGAAAACGACTGTAAAAAGGATCCGGGCAAATATCATCCGCCTTGAAAATGAGATCTATGAGATCGAAAACTTCATTGATTCGGTGGATGATCCCAAGATTCGGACAATACTAAAGGCAAGATTTATAAATCACAAGTCATGGACGGAGACCGCAAAGCTTGTCGGGGAAGGCTACACGGACGATGCCCTGC
>CAJOQF010000313.1 GCA_905236295.1 uncultured Eubacterium sp.
CTTGCAACTTCCGACGAATTCTCAACGCTTCTCGGAATTATGCTTGACGTTGTCAAGCGCACTGACAAGCTTGAAGAATACGAGTTTGGAGATATAATAAAGGGTGTTGCCGAGTACAAGCTTAAGATCTATGACTTCTTTGATCTGATGATGATCTGGTACAGAGATGTACTCTATTACAAGGCAGCAGCCGATGTAAACAGGCTCATTTTTAAAGATGAGGTCTATGAGATTAAGAGACAGGCGTCCAAAAGCTCATACGGAGGTCTGGAAAATATTATAAAAGCTCTGGAAACGGCAAGGGCAAGGATACGTGCAAATGTAAACTTTGACCTTACGGTAGAGCTTTTGCTTATGACAATAAAGGAGAATTAATTTTAATGGAAAACATAGTCGGAGTTCGGTTCAGAATGGCGGGGAAGATTTATTATTTCTCGCCGGGTGAGCTTGAGCTTAAACGGGATGATAAGGTCATAGTTGAAACATCCCGCGGAATGGAGTTCGGAACTGTAGTATTTACAGGCGCGCCGGCGCATGGAGAGGATTCCGAAAAACCTATTAAGCCTATTCTCAGAATTGCAACAAAGGAGGATATGCAAAAAGAAAAGGAAAATCTTGACAAGGAAAAAGAGGCCTACATTATCTGCAAACGCAAGATAAGAGAGCATGAGTTGGAAATGAAGCTTGTTAACGCCGAGTACACGTTTGATAACTCAAAGCTTTTATTTTATTTTACGGCTGATGGCAGAGTGGACTTCAGAGATCTGGTCAAAGATCTTGCCGGAGAGTTCAGGACAAGGATTGAGCTCAGGCAGATCGGTGTCAGAGATGAGACCAAGA
Organism: uncultured Eubacterium sp.; assembly: GCA_905236295.1. Classification (GTDB taxonomy): domain Bacteria; phylum Bacillota; class Clostridia; order Lachnospirales; family Lachnospiraceae; genus Eubacterium_C. Next base: position 841 of record CAJOQF010000313.1, read on the forward strand.
TACTCGGTGGAATGGGAATCTGCGGCAGACCGCTGTGCTGTCACACATATCTATCGGATTTTGCGCCGGTATCCATCAAGATGGCAAAAGAGCAGAATCTTTCCTTGAATCCGACCAAGATCTCAGGATGCTGTGGCAGATTGATGTGCTGCCTGCAGAATGAAGCGGAGACTTATGAGTATCTCAATTCCAGCCTTCCAAAGAACGGACAGATGGTTCAGGCTGAGGATGGCAATATAGGCAAGGTTACAAATGTCAACATCCTTCGACAGAATATACGTATCCTTATAGAGAAGGATGACGAGAAGGAGCTCAAGGAATACCATGTATCCGAGCTTATAAAGGACGAGGATGGCAAGTTTGTCATTGATAAGACTGCCATGCCAAAGCCGAAGGAAAGATTTGAGCCTGCTATTGAAGAAAAGGCAGATACAGAACAGCCTGCATCGCCGAAGCAGCCTCAGAGAAAGCACAACCGCGACAACGATAAGGATGGCGGCGAGAGTCGAAACCGCAACAACAACCGCAAAGACAAAAATAACCGCAAAAACAACAAGAATCGTCACGATAACCGTTATGAGCGAAAGGGAAAGAATCAAAACCAACATCGCAGTCATAACAAGAATCGTGACAACCGCGACAATCGTGAACATCGTGACAACCGCCGCGAAAAAGACGGAGGATCGCAATGACGTTACGCGAAAATGAGAGAATAGATGATCTTGAGAGGGACGGGCTCGTTATAATTCAGGATAACGAGCATCTCAGTTTTGGGATGGATGCGGTTCTTCTCACATCATTTGCGCAGATAAAGCCAAATGCCAGGGTGATAGATCTCGGGACAGGCACAGGGATAATCCCGATATTGCTTACAGCAAAGACAAAAGCAAGGGAGTTTGAAGCACTTGAGATTCAGCCGGAGAGTGCTGATATGGCAAGGCGCAGCGTGGAGGTCAACCATCTCTCGGACAGGATTCATATAACAACAGGTGATATAAAAGATGCTTCAAAGATTTTTGGGGCATCTTCTTTTGATACAGTCACGACAAATCCGCCGTATATGATCGCGGAGCACGGCAAGAGTTCGCCAAATGAAGCCCTTGCGATAGCCCGCCATGAAATCAGAATCACGCTAGAGGAACTGCTTAGGGAGTCCTATCGTCTGTTAAAGACAAGGGGTACATTTTTTATGGTGCACAGACCGTTTCGACTGGCTGAAATTTTTTCGCAGATGGTGTCATGCCGGATAGAGCCAAAGAGGATGAGACTGGTTTACCCGTTTGAGGATAAGGAGCCGAACATGGTTCTGATAGAGGGAGTAAAGGACGGACGCTCCAGGCTGACCGTGGAGCCGCCGCTTATAGTGTACGAATCACCCGGCAACTATACCGAAGAATTAAAGAGGATGTATTATGGATAGTGGAATATTATATTTGGTGGCGACACCGATAGGAAATCTTGAGGACATAACCCTGCGCGCCCTGCGAATATTGGAGGAAGTTGACCTTATAGCGGCGGAGGATACAAGAAACTCCATAAAGATTCTCAATCACTTTGAGATTTCAACACCGATGACCAGCTATCATGAGCACAACAAGATAGAAAAGGCATATACCCTGGTAGAAAAACTCAAGTCCGGAAAGAATATCGCGCTTATTACCGATGCTGGTATGCCGGCGATCTCCGATCCGGGTGAGGATCTGGTAAGAATCTGTCATGAAAACAATATTGAGGTAAATGTTGTTCCGGGGCCAAGTGCGTGCGTGAGTGCGCTGGCGTTGTCGGGGCTGTCGTCAAGACGCTTTGCATTTGAAGGCTTTTTGCCGAGAGAGAAGGCATCCAGGGCAAAGACCCTTGAAGAACTTAAGGATGAGACGAGGACTATTATTCTTTACGAGGCGCCTCACCACCTGAAAGCAACCGTAAAAGAGCTTGAACAGGCTCTTGGTTCAAGGCGGATAAGCATAGTAAAAGAGATTACGAAAAAACATGAGACAGTGATGCAGACAGATCTTACGAGGGCAATAGAGTATTATTCCGAGAACGACCCGAGAGGGGAGTATGTCCTGGTAATTGAAGGAAAGTCAGTGGAGGAAGCCGAAGCCGAAAAGAGGGATAAATGGCAGCAGATTTCTGTTAAGGAGCATGTTGAAATGTATATTTCTCAGGGAATGGATAAGAAGGAAGCCATGAAATGCGCGGCAAAGGACCGTGGAGTTTCAAAGAGGGATATATATAAGGAGCTGATCTGACGGTCAGCTCCTTTCCATGTACGATTTAAAGAAATTGCTAAGATTGGAAAGTCCTCTGACAAGGACATCCTTGTCGTCATCGTTCAGACCCTCCACGGTTGCCTTGACCATCTCGTCATGAAAACTTTTGTGATGGTCAAAAGCCCTTACTCCCTTTTCTGTGAGGGAGATAAGCACAACTCTTCGATCTTTTTCACTCCTCTCACGATTGACATAAGCTTTTTTTACGAGGTTGTTTATCGCAATGGTGAGGGTGCCGACCGTAACTCTCATAGATTTGGCGACGGTTGACATGTTTTTGGGCTCATCCTTGCCGATGGCCTCAATTATGTGCATATCGTTGTTGGATATGTCTTTGAATTCGTCTGTGATTACGGCCTTTTCCTCGATGCTCATTATTTCGTTGAAAAGACCGACCAGTATTTCATTAAAAGTATTATATGTTGTATTCATAAACGCCCTCTTTTGTCTAAATATATGGCAAAATAATTAGAATTGTGCTAAAATATGAATAATATTTGGTGAATTTTTATTATAAACAGTATACAATATTTTTTCTTATCGCACAAGATGTTTTGATATTCAAAATTTATCTTTATGTATGTACGAGGTGGGTTATATGAATGTAGCTGATGCGACCAAAAAGATTATTAATCGTCTGATAATCATCCTTTTAATTCTGTTTGTATTTATCCTTATAAGTTTTTTTGTACATATATATCGGGTTAACCAATACAATAGCCTCGACCGTAAGCTAACTCCGGAGTCGACGATCACAGAAGTGGCAGTGGACCTTCATCCGAGAGGACAGGCCACCGACTCATGGGAAAAAGACAATGCGTTTCCGGACAAGATTATTTATGCAAAGATATATGAGGGAACGATAACCAATACTTCGGGTTTTCTGCTTAAGGATTGGGAGCTGACTGTAAATATCAAGGACGACTGCTTTCTCAACAATGCATGGTGCGGCAAAGTCGAGATACATCAACACGAAGGTACTAAAGAAAATGTCCAGACCATCGATCTGAGAGACTACAAGGAGGAGGACGTGACACTTGAACATATTATGGCAGGACAGGATCTCCTTATCCCGTTAAAGAAGGGTGATTATATCATCTATCATCCTGATACGGGAATTTCCGGTGAGATGCCCCTCGAATCCGATGAAAACTTTGACGGTGTTGTCAATATCGGATTGATCATGTACAGCTATGAGGATGATGTGGATCTGTCGGAATACAGTTTCGACTATCATCTCAAACAGAGCTACCTCGAGGGATCGGTTGGAAAGATCTTCCTTATCCTGTTCGGAGTATGGATCCTTGCGTTTGCGTTCTGGGCGGTTATATCCGGATTGGTACTTCGCTTCCAGAGTAAGTTAAACATGCAGAGTCAGAAACTAAAAGAGACATTTGAGATAATAGCCACACTGGCTGACGGCAAAGACAGCTATACCGCAGGGCATTCAAAAAGAGTGGCAAAGTACTCTCGCATAATAGCTGAGGAGATGGGCATGGACAAGGCAGATTGTGATAATATCTATGAGGTTGCTATGCTTCACAATATAGGAAATTATTATGTTTCGGGACAGATTTTAAGCAAACCGACCACTCTTTCGAGCGAAGAGTATTCAATTGTCAAGAATCACACAGCAAAGGGAGCGAATCTGCTTGAGAATATGTATTCCCTGCCGTATGTACTTGAGGGTACCCTGCTTCACCATGAACGTTACGACGGAACGGGTTATCCGACAGGAAGAAAGGGGGATGAGATCCCTTTGATCGCCAGGATTATTGCTGTTGCGGATGCATTTGACTCTATGAACTCCGATCGAACATACAGAAAGAAATTGACAATGGAGCAGATTAGAAAGGAGTTTGAGGATAAAAGGGGATCTCAGTTTGATCCGCTTGTGGTAGATGTAGTGCTTGAGATCTTGGAGGAACTTGAGGGTTATGAGCAAGTATAAGCGTTATGTTCTTATTACAATCATAGGAATATTGATCAATCTTCTTGGAAGGTATATTTCATACAAGACAAATATGCCGGCTTATATGGATTTTATCGGTTCTTTGGGGGCGGCATATTTTGGTGGACCGGTATGTGCGGGAATAGCGGCGCTTATCAGCAACGGCATCTCCTCGGCATTCATCCATACAGATATATTGATCATGGTTGCGGATGTGGCGACTGCGATAGGAATCGGATTTATGGCAAAGAAGCTCCGTTTCCTTGAAAAGATGGTTGCTTCTGTTACTGTTACGACAGTGTTTGCATTGGACAGGACATTTTTTATCTGGATCTTTAATCTGATCTTTTTGGAGGGAAAGACCACCTTAGAGTACCCAAATGCCCTGATAAGCATGTTTGAGTCAAAGAATCTGCATTATGGGTTCAATGCGTTCTTTGGAGCATGGTTCATAGGTTTCGTAGACATAGCGGCAGCCGTAATAATCCTGTTTATAGCGATCCGATTAATAAGATACTGGAAGAAGAAGAAGAGAGCAAAACGTCTGAAGAAGGCGCTTGGAGGCACGATAAGAATAGGACTGCTTGCAATGAGCCTTGTGGCACCGATGGCACTTCCGATTACTGCAAATGCTGATGAAGGCCTGGGATTTGTGGAAAAGACATACAGCAGCGAGGACGGACTTATGGGTGGGGGTGCCAATGATATCACCCAGACATCCGATGGTTCGATGTGGGTCGGAACACACGGCGGGCTGTACAGATTTACGGGTGATGAATTCACACTTCTTAATATTTTTGACAATGTGCGATCTGTTAAAACTCTGTTTACGGATCATTCGGGTTTGCTTTGGGTCGGAACAAATGAATCGGGAGTTACGCTTATCGATGGAGCCAGAGAAGCAGTTACCATTGATGTAAATAAAGGTCTGCTCTCGAATTCTGTAAAATATATTGAGCAGGATGCGGAGGGAAATTATTATTTCGCTACGGCAAAGGGGCTTTGCGTCGCGGAATATGACGGTAAAAACATTATAGTAAAGCGCACATTTCCGCAGCTTGACAGTGTAAGGCATCTGGCTACAGACAGCGTGGGACATGTGGTGGCAGTTGATTCGCTTGGCAAGGTGTGGGAAATCACCGAAGAAGGGGAAGCAGAAGAAGTTGAAACACCTGATTATATTGCAAAAAGCGTAAACTATGACTCAAATGACCGGCTTTATATTGGAACAAGTCAGGATCAAATCTACATATACGAATACGAAAAAAATAGCTACAAATTAAAGCAAACCATATTGACAGAGGGGTTAAACTCGATCAATGAGCTCTTTTTTGACAGCAGCGGAATTACCTTTATTGCCGCAGAGTCGGGAATCGGATACATTGATCTGGATGGAAATGTTTATGCGATAGACAGCAGGGAATTCAACAATTCCGTTGAAAATATTTTCAAGGATTATCAGGGAAATATCTGGTTTACTTCTGCAAGGTGTGGTCTGTTGTCAATTGGAAAGTCAAGATTCTCTGATCTGTTCAAATCCAAAACAATAGAACAGGCTGTGGTAAATGTAGTCAGGGAATACAACAATCGCCTTTATATAGGAACCGAAAGCGGCCTTGAAATTATCGAGAAGGAAAAGGGTGGAGTTGTTGAAAATACGCTTACCGAGAGGTTTGCCGGGGACAGGATCAGATCCATGACAAAGACTGCAGCCGGCAATCTGCTGATCCTTGGAAATGATGAAGGTCTTGTGGAAGTAAGAAAGGACGGATCTTTCTCGGATTACCTATATGATGCAGCATACAGGGAAAATGAGACAAGGTTTATTATGCAGCGTAAGGATGGAACCATCGTCACTTCGAGTAACGAGGGACTGACTTTTATGAGAAACCACAGAGTCCTAAGGCGGTTGAAGGTCGGACAGAATCTTGGCAGTGAGAGAGTGCTCAATCTGATAGAGACGGATGATGGCACGCTTTTGGCAGGAACCGATGGCGGCGGAATTCTTCAAATTGACGGATATAAGGTCAAGAAATACCTCGATATCGGGGATGGTCTGAATTCCGGAGTTATACTGAGGATCGTAAAGGATAATATCGGTGGAGGATACTTTGTCCTTACTGGAAACGGAATGGATTATATTGCAACTGACGGTTCGGTTGTTGATATAAACGGGCTTGATTACAACAATAATTATGACCTCTGGCAGACGGATGATGAGAAAGTATACATTCTTGGAGGAGCCGGAATATATATAATTGACTATGATGAACTGATGCATCGCAGTGAGAGTAAGAGCTATGTGCTGTTGGATTCCACAAAGGGTCTGCCGGGAAGCATCACAAGCAATGCCTGGAATTATTTGAGCGAAGATGGGATGTTTTATATATCCGGAACCACCGGCTTGTATTCCATGAACATAAAAGAGTATGGCATGGAGGTGACGGAGTACAAAACAGAGCTGAGAAGTACAAGGTTTGATAAGACCATTCAGTATCCGGTAGACAGTGAGACGACAATTATAGACAGGGGTGTTGAAACTGTAGAGCTGACGATCGGTGTAAACAACTTTACCATGACGGATCCGATAATCAGATACTACATGAGCGGAGTCGATACCAAGAAGAAAACGGTTCCGGCCAGCCAGTTAAAGCCTATAGAATATTCCGGATTGACTTACGGCCAGCATGATTTTCATATAGAGGTGTTAAATGAGGACAAACGTCTGCTCTCGGATCATGTTTACAGCTTTTTTAAAGAGAGGGAGTTGTACGAGACACTCACTTTCAAAATCTATTTTCAGATAATAATGGTTCTTATTTTTGCCTTTGCTATAGTAAGTGCTATTCAGGGTGGAGTATATGGACTGTCAAAGCGAGATAAACAGGCACATGAACAGCTGATAGCAAGACTTGAAAAGGAAAAGGCAGATGCTCTTGAGAGGGCACTTCATTCCGAGGAGAATGCGAACAAGACAAAGTCGGAATTCCTTGCAAATATGTCGCATGAGATAAGAACCCCGATAAACGCAATAATCGGAATGGATACAATGATAATGCGGGAGACGAGTCAGTCCGAAGTCAAACAATACGCAAAAGACATTCACAGCGCCAGCCAGACCTTACTGTCACTTATAAATGACATTCTCGATTTTTCGAAGATAGAATCCGGCAAACTGGAGCTTGTGCTTGGCGATTATGATCTGGCTACGCTTATCAACAATCTGATAAATATGGTAAAGCCGAAGGCTGAATCAAAGTCGTTGGAGCTTGAGCTTGATATTAATCCGGACATTCCGGGACAACTGTTTGGAGATGAGGTACGTATCCAGCAGATCATACTCAATATCCTCAATAACGCCGTCAAATATACAAGAGAGGGCAAGATAGTATTTAAGATGGATTTTGAGAGATTTGAGAGCAAGGACATCCTCCTTAAAGTCAGCATTTCCGATACAGGAATCGGCATTAAAAAAGAGGATATCGACAAGCTGTTCTCTCCATATCAGCGTATTGAGGAGAAACGCAACAAGAATATAGAGGGAACCGGACTTGGCATGAGTATTACAAAGAACCTCCTTGACAAGATGGGAAGCAAGCTGACTGTAAACAGTGTGTACGGCGAAGGCTCGACCTTCTCATTTGCGATAATCCAGACGGTGCGCTCGGAAGAAAAACTCGGAGATTTCCGGTCAAAGGTTTCTAACTTTGAGTCGGCGGATACGAACGTTGAGAGCTACCATGCACCTGACGCCAATATCCTGATAGTAGATGATGTAAAGATGAATCTTATGGTAGCAAAACGTCTCTTAAAGAGGATAAAGATCGGCGTTGAGCTGGCAAGCGGAGGAGTCGAGGCGGTCGGACTTGCAAAAGAAAGGAAGTACGACATAATATTCCTTGATTCGATGATGCCTGAGATGGATGGAGAAGAGACTCTCCATGAGATAAGAAACAGCTGTCATATAAATGACAAAACTCCTATAATAGTCCTTACAGCAGATGCGATAAAGGGTGCGAGGGAGGAATACATCAGAAAAGGATTCGATGATTATCTCTCCAAACCTATTGAGGGAGTTGTATTTGAGGCTCTGATCAAAAAATATCTACCGGAAGAAAAGATTGTAAACGCAAAAGGATAGACTGGTTTACAATTGGAGCAAATAAAAAGAAGTGGGCATGTACCCACTTCTTTTTGTATTAAACCTTAAAGAATCCAATTTCCTGTTTGAGCTCTTCGGCAATACCCTTGAGGTTTTCTGCTTCTTCCAATATATCGCCCATGTTTTCGTCAAGCTGTTGGATAGAGGCACTGGACTGCTGTGTACTTGCTGCATTTTCTTCGGATATCGCGGAGAGTGACTCGACAGCGTTAATGATGGATTCCTTGTTGTCGCCGAGAACCTTTGCGAGTTCAAGGATGTTCTTGTTGCCTGCCTGGGTGGCTTCAAGCATCTGGAGCATCTCGTCGAAGGACTCGATCATATTCTGCATCTCAGAAGACTCTTTATCGATTGCTTCCTGAATGTCAGCAGTGAGATTCTTGTTGGCATTGGAGAGTTTGATGATGTCTGAGAGCATATCGGTGATTTCTTTTGCGGTCTTGTCAGACTGATCTGCAAGTCCCTGTATCTCGTCGGCGACGACTGCAAATCCCTTGCCGGCTTCGCCCGCTCTGGCTGCCTCAATAGAAGCATTGAGTGAGAGAAGGTTGGTCTGGCTTGCGATAGCGATGATGCCATCGGCAGCTGCGGAAATCTTTTCGACCATATTTGCGGTATTTTCTACAGAATCGGAAATCTCCTGAGCCTTGTCTGCCATGAGCTGATCTGCTTCTTTGAGGTCGGTAAGCTGTTTTTGTACGTTAACAGAACCTTCGTAAAGCTTCTCGCCCATCTCCATATTGGATTCTGCTGAATTTATGACATTGTCGGTGGCATCCCCCATCTCGACAACAATATCCGAGGTGCCCTGTACGTCCTGAGCCATCTGAGTGGAACCGTTTGCAAGATCCTCAACTGCCTGGTCGATATCTCCGGTCATCTGACGGCTTGTCTCTACGCTTTCGGCTGTACCGTCTGATTTTGCGTTTACATGGTCAGCGTGCTCAATGATCTGAAGCATTGATTTTTGTAACTTTTCACGCATTCCCTCGAGATGTGTCGCGATGATAAAGAAATCGCGGATGCTTGAACTCGGGGCGATAACGGTTGCGAAGTCGCCGCCCGCGAGAACGCTTATCTCTGCTTCGACTTTCTTTACCGCCTTTGAGACATTCCTGATGGTGATTATAACAACGACTGCCAATATAGCTATGACAACAGCGAAGATGATAACCAGGATCATTATTGATCGGTCAATGGAAGCGTCGAGTGTGGACTTTTCTTTTACTGCCCATGTATCTACGATATTAGCCATTTCCGAAAGATCTTCGCGTGCAATCTCAAATTTATTGTTGAACTCTTCAAAAGCAGATCCGTTGTCGATTCCTTTGTTTTTTGCATCGAGAGCGGCGTTTTCAATGTCGTAGCATGTCTCCCAATCAGCGACGGCTGTCTCAAACTTTGAATAAAGGCTTTCGAATGTAGCATCGCTTCCCTCGACTGTAGTGCCTGTCCACAGCGTCGGATCCTTTTTGGCGAGCTCGACAGCCTCAGCCATGCGCTCCTTTACCTGATCTTTGTTCTCGGTGTATTCATCGAGCTTTGAGGTTATCATCTCTTTTAACTCAGGTGTGCTTTGTACCGCATCAAGGGCGATATTGTCATTGTACTGCGTCGCGCCGTAAATTGCCTGATAGAGATCCCTGTCGGCATTTAAGATGTCAGAAGACAGAGAGTGAAGGTATTCGTAGTAAATCTGTTCACTCTCTGTCTTCACCTTTTCAAGCTGCATAGCCGAAACAACAAGGCTTACAATAAGGGCTGCCATGAGCGGCAACGCAATAATAAGCATCATTGCGCTAAGCTTTAACCGTTTGCTCGAACTTTTTTTCGCGTGCTGTTTTGTCTGTTTAGCCATTAACAATTCCTCCAATCAAAAATATAGTATATGCCGGCAGGTGATACTACCCTAAGTGTATGAATAGAGTATTAATATAACCCTCCGTTTAAAACAATGTTATCACATTTAACGATCAATGACAAGAAAAACCCTTGTTACGCCTTGATATTCGGGGGAGTATGGGTCAAATTATGCTTGGCTTTGCCAATTATTTGGATTATAATTAAGAAACATCATACGGAAAGGATATGAAGATGATATGGATGCAAAGATTCAGGAATTAAAAGATATACTTCAAAACAGTGATAACATAGTGTTTTTCGGAGGCGCAGGCATAAGTACAGCAAGCGGGATTCCGGATTTCAGAAGCTCCGACGGGTTATACTCGCAGAATCTTGGAAGGCATTTCACGCCTGAACAGGCGGTATCGCATTCGTTTTTTGTACAGTATCCGGAAGATTTTTTTGATTTTTATAAGGAGAATCTTATCTATCCGGATGCAAAGCCGAGCGGCTGTCATATAGCTCTTGCAAGACTTGAGGAGATGGGAAAGCTAAAAGCCGTTGTCACACAGAATATTGACGGGCTCCACCAGGCGGCGGGCTCGAAGGTTGTATATGAGCTACACGGGTCTGTATTGAGAAACTACTGCATGAAATGCGGTCAGTTCTATGATGAGAAATTTATCCTTGAGTCGGAAGGGATTCCGAAGTGTACAAAATGCGGAGGCTCGGTCAAGCCGGATGTGGTGCTCTACGAGGAGGGGCTTGACCAGGATGTTATAAACGGAGCAGTCGATGCGATATCAAAAGCCGACACCCTTATAATAGGAGGAACTTCGCTTATCGTGTATCCGGCGGCCGGTCTTATCAATTATTTCCACGGAAGCAAGCTGGTGCTTATCAACAAGTCCAAGACTTCGGCCGACTCCAAGGCGGATCTGGTCATCAATGATGATATAGCTAAAGTGATGATGGAGGCAGTAGAAAACCTTTAACCAAAAAATGCTTGACGACCCGAAAAAATCATGCTAATATGTTGTTTCGTGATAAATAATTCCTTGGTTTCCCGCAATATAAACGGAGGGAAGCCCAAAAAGGCCAAAAGGAGGTACGATTAGCATGAACAAATATGAATTAGCTCTGGTTGTTAATGCAAAGATCGAGGACGAAGAGAGAACCGCTGTTGTTGAGCGTGCAAAAGAGTATATCACTCGTGCAGGCGGAAACATCACAGAGGTTGAGGATTGGGGCAAGAAGAGACTTGCTTACGAAATCCAGAAGATGAGAGAAGGATTCTACTTCTTCATCCACTTCGAGGCAGAGGCAGAGGCTCCTGCAGCAATCGAAGAAAATGTCCGTATTATGGACAACGTTCTCAGATTTTTAGTCGTTAGATCAGACGAAGAGCAAAGCGATCAAAAAGAAGGAGAATAATATATGAACAAGGTAATACTGATGGGGCGGCTTACAAGAGATCCTGAGATCAGATATTCACAGGGTGAGCAATCCACTGCGATTGCCAGATATACGATAGCCGTAGATAGAAGATTTCAGAGAAATAACTCAGACGGGCAGACAGCTGATTTCATACCGTGCGTAGCATTCGGCAGGTCAGGTGAGTTCGCAGAGAAGTATTTCCACAAGGGAATCAAGGTCGTAGTTGAGGGGCGTATACAGACCGGAAGTTACACCAACAAGGAAGGACAGAAGGTCTACACGACTGAGGTTATCGTTGAAAATCAGGAATTCGCAGAGAGTAAGAACGCAAATGCCGGCGGAGCTGACAGCTTTGCACCGACAGACAGACCGTCACCGGAGAACGCTTCGATAGACGGATTTATGAACATACCGGAAGGTATTGACGAGGAATTACCGTTTAATTAAACATAGTCTGTAGGTATCACGCTACAGGCGATTATTGATAGGAGGAATAAGAAATGGCTTACAACAGGTCAGACAGAGGCGACGGCCCGATGAAGAGACGTGGCGGACGCAGAAGAAAAAAAGTTTGTGTATTCTGTGGTAAGGACAATGTTATCGACTATAAGGATACAGCAAAGCTCAAGAGATATATTTCCGAGAGAGGAAAGATTCTTCCGCGCAGAATCACAGGAAACTGCGCAAAGCATCAGAGAGCCCTCACAGTAGCAATAAAGAGAGCTCGCCATGTGGCTTTGATGCCGTATGTAACGGACTAAAGAATGACAAGGAGTTGTCGCTTAAATGCGGCGGCTCCTTTTTTTGATTTCGCAATGTATGTATTATTGATTATTGAGGTTGAATTTGTTATTATAAGAAATTATGAAATAAATATAAAGGGTTTATAATGTAGGGGTTATAATACCTGGAGGTTGTTATGAAGAAAGACAACAGACTGATATCCATTACGCGCAGATATTCAAGGGTGCCGTTTTATCTGATGATCATCCCGTTCGCCCTGCTGATTCCTGCGTATATGGCTGATATAAAGGCTGGTGCCTGGATGACGCTTGCGGTCGGCTCGTATTTTGTGATACTGCTGACGCTTGTGCTCTCCAACAAAAAGAAGTTTCGTGACGCGATCACGGATTACGGCATCAATTACTCTCTCACCCAAAAGAGGATGATAGAGGGGTTTGATCTTCCTTTTGCGATACTGGATGAGAATGGTAAGATTCTGTGGATGAACCGGGCTTTTTCCGGTCTGACAGGAAAGGAAAAAAGCTACCACAAATCCATAAACGGAATCATACCGAGTGTCACCAAGGAGTGTCTGTTAAAGGCGGAGGGAGATATCACTCAGGATATCGTAATGGAGGAGAAATGTTATCGACTTCTTGTCCGCAGAGTCTATATGCATGAGCCCGAGGAGGACGAAGATTATGTCTATGCCTCAAAGAATGAGGAAAAGGCTCATCCTGACGGGGAGTACATAAACGCACTCTGCCTGTTCGATGAGACAGAGCTTCAGCAGTACAGACAGAAAATCGATGAAGACAGGCTGGTATCGGCGTTGGTCTATGTTGACAACTATGACGACCTTATGCAGTCGACAGAGGAGATAAAGCAGTCAATGCTCAATGCCCTGGTTGCAAGGCGTATAGTAAAATATTTCTCTGTTGCGGATGCAATAGTAAAGACCATAGATAAAGATAAATACTATGTCATCTTTAAGCACAAGTTCTTAAATCAGCTTATAGAGGATAAGTTCAGCCTTCTCGAGGAGGTAAAAAACATAAAGATCGGAAATGAGATCTCAGTTACGCTAAGTGTCGGAATCGGCGTAAACAAGGTCTCGTTTACACAAAACTATGAGTATGCGAGAATGGCGATGGATCTTGCGCTCGGACGAGGCGGAGACCAGGTTGTCATCAAGAATATGGACAAGATTTCATACTTCGGCAGTGCTACAGGGCAGGTGGAAAAACACACCAGAGTAAAAGCCAGAGTTAAGGCGCATGCGATAAAAGAGTTGATCCAGTCACATGAGAATATCCTTATTATGGGACACTCCATAAGTGATATTGACTGCTTTGGCGCAGCAATAGGTCTCTACTGTGCGGCCAGAGCGCTCGGAAAGACGGCACATATAGTGCTAAACAACCCTACGGCAACCTTAAAGCCGTTTGTTGAGCTGTTTACAACTGAAAAGGGTTATGCAGAGAACCTTTTTGTAGATAATGTTGACGCAATAGATATGGTTGGTGCACAGACTCTTCTTATGGTAGTAGATACAAACCGACCCAGCTATACCGAGTGTGAGGAGCTCATCGGTATGGTCAAATCCATAGTTGTGATAGATCATCACAGACAGAGTAAGGACATTATAGACAAGGCGGTTCTTTCATATATCGAGAGCTACGCATCCTCAACCTGTGAGATGGTAGCAGAGGTATTGCAGTATATCGCTGACAACATAAAGCTTACCAGCTGGGAGGCTGACAGCATCTATGCCGGAATCCTCATAGATACCAACAACTTTATGACAAAGACCGGTGTGCGCACGTTTGAGGCAGCAGCCTATTTGAGAAGAAGCGGCGCAGAAGTTACAAGGGTCAGAAAGCTTCTGAGAAACGATATGACAGCATACAAGGTCAGAGCAGATGCGATAAGCTCCGCGGATGTATACAAAAAAGCCTTTGCAATTGCCGTCTGCCCGTCGGAGGGAGTGGCAAGTCCTACTACGATAGGAGCACAGGTCGCAAACGAGCTGTTGAATATTATCGGAATTAAGGCGTCCTTTGTGTTGACTTATTTTAATGACAAAGTTTTCGTGAGCTCGCGTTCGATAGATGAAATCAATGTCCAGGTTATAATGGAAAGGCTCGGAGGCGGCGGACACATGAATGTTGCCGGTTGCCAGATCAAGGATGCGACGATAGAGGAGGCA
>CAJOQF010000314.1 GCA_905236295.1 uncultured Eubacterium sp.
TTGCAGGTGGGTGATGTCATCAACGCCATAAACGGAGAGCCTGTAACGAATGTATCGGACTACATGGCAAGATTAAACGAATGTGAGCCGAAGCAGACACTGGATGTTACGGTGATGAGAATGGGCTCCGACAAGGAGTATTCAGAAATAGAGATATCGGTTATGACCGATATGAAAAAATAGGGAGTAAATAATGAGATATTTAAAGGAACTTCGCGAGGGAGACAGAGTAACTGAGGTCTACCTGATAAAGAGTAAACAGAGCTTTGTGGCAAAGAACGGAAAACCGTATGATTCGGTGGTGCTTCAGGACAAAAGCGGCACAATGGATGCAAAAATATGGGAAGTCAATTCATCAGGAATAGAAGATTTCGACAAGCTTGATTTTGTTTCGGTGACAGGTGATGTGACAACATTCAACGGACAGCCGCAGTTCAATATCAAGCGTGCAAGAAAAGTGGAGTCTGACAATATAGATCAGGCGGAATACCTGCCTTGTTCCGGACGAAATGTCAATGAGATGTACGATGAGCTTCTTGCGATCATCGGTACTATCGAGAACAAATATCTGCATGAACTTTTGGAACTCTTCTTTGTCAAGAGTGATGATCTGAAAAAGAGATTCTGTTTCCACTCGGCTGCAAAGAGTGTTCATCACGGATATGTTGGAGGGCTCTTAGAGCACACACTCACGGTTGCAAATCACTGTGATCACATTGCAAAAACCTATCCGATCATAAACAGGGATCTTCTGATAACGGCGGCTATATTACACGACATAGGAAAACTTTCCGAATTGTCGCCTTATCCGGAAAACGATTACACTGACGAGGGACAGTTGCTCGGACATATAGTGATCGGCTGCGAGTGGATCACACTCACGATCAGAAAGATAGATTCATTTCCAAAGACTCTTGCAAATGAGCTTAAGCACTGCATTATAGCCCATCACGGAGAGCTTGAGTACGGATCGCCGAAGAAGCCGGCGCTTATCGAGGCACTGGCGCTCTCATTTGCGGATAATCTCGATGCCAAGATGGAGACTATGAAAGAGGCTTTCGACGGAGCTGCACCAAACACATGGCTCGGCTACAATAAACTGTTGGAGTCAAATATTCGAAGGACGAATACATATGAATTTTAAGAAGAACGACATTTTAAATCTGAAAATCGACGATATCGGAGTTAACGGTGAAGGTATAGGTCATGCTGAGGGCATGACCTTTTTTGTGAAAGATGCGCTTCCCGGAGACTTGATACGTGCGGGTGTGACAAAGGTGAAAAAAACATATGCCTACGCACGTCTTATAGAGCTGATAGAGGAATCACCCGATCGGGTCAAGCCCAAATGTCCGGTCGCAAAGACCTGCGGAGGGTGTCAGATCCAGCACCTGTCTTATGAAAAGCAGCTCGAATTCAAAGAGAGACGCGTGCGTGAAAACCTTATCCGCATAGGTGGGATAGATTCTCCGACCATGGAGCCGATTGTCGGTATGGATGATCCATGGCATTTCAGAAACAAAGAACAGTTTCCCATAAGAAAATTGAAGGATGGGAGAATCCATGCGGGATTCTTTGCAAGCCGCACACATTCGCTTGTTCCGGTGGATGAGTGCCTTCTCGGAAAAGAGATAAACGCAAAAGTCACAAAGTGTGTACTGTCATTTATGGATGAGCACAGTATACCGCCCTATGATGAGAGGGAGCACTCGGGAGTGGTAAGACATGTCCTGATAAGATGCGGCTTTTCGACGGGTGAGGTTATGGTGTGCATCGTGATCAATGCGGACATGCTTCCACATTCGGATGCGCTGGTAGAAAGACTTGAATGCTGTCTTGGCGGGGAAAGTAAAGGCGACGATGCCTGCAATGGAGAGAATATTGAGTACAAGATAAAGGATATCTCTCTGAACATAAACAAAGAAAAATCCAACGTAATCCTTGGGCGAAAGCAGATTCAGCTTTATGGCGAAGGCTACATAACCGACGAATTAAAGCTGCAGCCTGAGTATTATCACGGTCATATGGAAGGAGAACCGGAGGCTGTAAGTTTTCAGATCTCGCCGTTATCATTCTACCAGGTAAACCCTATACAGACTCAAAAGCTTTATTCGATAGCCTGTGACTATGCAAACCTTACCGGAAATGAAGTCGTCTGGGATCTGTACTGCGGCATAGGAACCATCTCGCTTTTTGCGTCATCGCTTGCAAAAGAAGTGTACGGCATTGAGATAATACCGGAGGCGATAGAGGACGCAAAGCGAAACGCACGCCTAAACGGCATCGAAAACGCCGAATTCTTTGTCGGCAAGGCAGAGGAAATTGCGCCACTTATAGTTTCCGGGGATAACTCGTTATACTCCGGAGTTGAGAGACCGGATGTGGTCATTGTCGACCCTCCGAGAAAGGGATGCGACGAAAAACTCCTCGATGCGATATGCACTCTCTCGCCGGATCGCGTAGTATACGTCAGCTGCGACCCCGCCACCCTCGCCCGGGATGTGAAGTACCTGTGCGAGCACGGTTTTGAGTTTGTAAAGGCAAGAGCCGTGGACCAGTTTGGGCATTCGACACATGTCGAGACGGTAGTTCAGTTGGTCAACATCGGCGTAAAGCCTGATTAGAAGAATATACAATAAA
>CAJOQF010000315.1 GCA_905236295.1 uncultured Eubacterium sp.
AAAAATCAAGGACTTGATAACGACTTCTAAAATTTTTATCCAAATCAATTCTAATGGAAGTTCCATTGTCATCAGTTGGATACGAGTATAGCTTGTCTATAAAAAGAGCTGGAGAAGCCTGTCTAAAAGCGTATATAGATTGTTTTACATCCCCTACAGTAAAATAATTATTTCCAGAACTTACTGCAGTTAGAATTGCCTCTTGAAGCTCATTTGAATCCTGGTATTCGTCAACCATGACCTCTTTAAAATGAGAAGCAAGCTCTAATGCAACAGGACGTTTCTCATGATTTTTAGAATCTTTTTCTCTTAAAATCATAAGAGCCATATGCTCTATATCATTAAAATCATATATATTCCTTTTCTTCTTTTCTTCAAACAACGCTTGCGTATAATTTTTCGTAAAATCAACTAATGCCCTTGCCTGTCTTTTAACATACAGGATATCTGATAATATCCCATCTAGATCTGAAGAATAATAATTATCAATAAGTGTTTTGATTATTTTTTTATAGTCATCTCTTAATGCCCTTGCTTTTTTTAAATCATCCTCGTTTAAATCTGTTTTTGAGCTGCTGAATCTCTCAGAAAAATCTGCAGAATTAATTGCATCGTATTTTTCTCTAAAGGTTTGGGCCTGTAAAATAGAGTTCAGCTGATTGAATTCGGAATTAAATATTTTTCTATCCTTAGAATCACAATTCTCACTATATAAATCTAGAATCCGTCTAAGCTTTACTACTATTTCATCCAAATACACGTTTGTATTTTTTATGATTTCCTTTATTAGCTCAGATTCATTTAATTCCTCTATAGTATTAATATTGTATAGTCTCAAGGCATTATTGTACCATTCGAATGTCCAAGCAAAGCTGGAAGCCTTATCATGAAGATTAAATACCATTTCCTTCAAGCTATCAGTCTTTCGACCATTTATGTAAGAATCAGCCAAAAGCTTAAAATCAGAATCCCCCTCCTCAAGATATTTGGAAAGCTGCTCCGTAAATACGTTTTCTCTAAGCATTTTTAGCTCTCCTGTAGTCCCTATTCTAAAAGAAGGATCCATATCTATTTCATAGAAATAATTTTTAACAATCCAACTACAAAAGCTATCAATCGTACGAATATGCGCATTATGAATCAACGTAGCCTGTGCCCTAATTCTTTGGCTTGCTCCCTTTGTGTTTACCGCCTTATCTATGGCTTTTCTAATTCTATCCTTCATTTCAGCCGCTGCTGCAGTAGTAAAGGTAACAACAAGAATCTCATCAACATCTATTCCTTTTTTTTCATCAAGAATTTCAGATATAATTCTTTCTACCAATACAAATGTCTTACCACTTCCTGCAGCGGCACTTACAAGCATATTTTTCCCTCTTGTATCTCGCACCAATAGTTGCTCTTTAGTAAGTGACACTTTATTTTTCTCCTAACTCTTCCTTCATCATTTGTAAAACATCTGAATTTTTACTTGTCTTTTCAATATTTCTAGCTGAAAAGCCATCTATACTTTCATCAAAATGACATATGCTTTTAAAGCTACAGAACCTACAGCTATCAAAATCTGTTCCCATTCTGGCTGGAGATGGTTCAAATTCGCCATCAATAATTTTATTGGCAGTTCTTTCAGCCACAAGATTAGCATAATCAATAACAATATTCATCTCTTCTCTAGTCACAGCATTTGTAGCAGCTGCAAGTTCACCATCTTTTTTTATGCTATATGGAACAATTAATGATTCACTATTTTTTCCTTCTTCTAAACCAACTGTAGAATCATTTGCCAGCAAGTCTGACGGGTCTGAAGAAAGCAATCCTTCCATTCGACTTAGCTTCATTCTTTCTTCATCTGCTTGTGACCCCGACTTAATTGTCTCCAAAAACTTATTAGCCATTTCATAATAAAGCATAGCCGAAGGGTGCAAGGTTGCATTTGGATACTTATCCTTAAGTTTATCTAAAACAACACCCATGTATATAGGAAGCTGCATAGAAAGTCCATGGTAGCATTCACTGAGACTAAACTTATGCCCGCTTGATTTGTAATCGATTATTCTAACAGCCTTGTCATCTGAATCAGTCAAATCAATTCTATCAATCTTCC
>CAJOQF010000316.1 GCA_905236295.1 uncultured Eubacterium sp.
CAAACCATAAGATAGAGTTTGACCCGAAGGAGTGCATCGGCTGCCAGGTTTGTTATAAGGCATGCTTTATCGATGTTATCCGTTGGGATGCAGAGAATAAAAAGCCGGTTTTCAAGTATGTTGAGGACTGTGAGCATTGTAACTATTGTGAGATTAAATGTCCTAAGGGCTGCATAAAGGTTATACCTGATTTCTCAAGCCAGAGCTGGAGACAGACATTTAACCGTTATAGCAAAGATTACAAGGAGGCGTAAAGAATGAAAAAAGAAGATATCAAGCAGGAAAAGATAACTACTGATGTCCTGGTTGTCGGCGGCGGTATCGGTGGACTTTGCGCAGCCGTTGAAGTAAAAGAGAACAATCCGGACGCAGAAGTTCTTATCGTAGAGAAGCAGACAACAGGATACGCAGGAAAAGCCAACAAGGGTGGTGGAGTACTTCAGTATTTTGACCTTGAGCATATGAATCCGATGGAGTTCGTTGCATACCACGCAAACAACGTTGGATGCTTCCTCGGAAACCAGAAGATGATGCTCCAGTATGTTGCGATGAACAACGAGCTTTTGGACAAGCTTGAGGGATGGGGAGTTAAGATCCCGAAGAAGAGAATCCCTACAGGTCCGATGACTTTCATCATCGGTGTTGACCTTGACATCACACTTCAGATGAGAAAGACAGCTGCAAAGCTCGGTGTTAAGTTTATGGACAAGACAACTATCTCTGATATCCTTACAGTAGACGGTAAGGCAGCAGGAGCAGTTGGATACAGCATAATCGACGGTACATTCTATGTATTCGAGAGCAAACTTACCATCATGGCTACAGGTAGCCAGGATTACCGTGTTGCTCCTATGTGGAGTAGTGCACGTGGAGATGGTATCGCAGCTTGCTACCGTGCAGGTGCTGAGATGAGAAATGCAGAGTTCGGTAACTTCATGCAGCTCTTCAGAGTAAACTCAAATCATGAGTGTGTATTCGGCGAGAACGTTATGTATGATGCCTGGGGTGAGAACCTTACCAAGAACTTCCGTCGTTTCCCTGAGGCAGATATCTCTTCAAGCGCAGTAGCAGAGTGGTACAAGACAATGGCTAAAGGCCGTGGCCCTGTATATCTCCACATCGATGAGAACCCGCAGACAAGTAACGAGGATATGATGCTTCGTGCCTGGGACAGACCTTACGGTCTTCGTTTCTGGGAGATCGACTTCGAGAAGGGCGCAACAGTTGACAAGGATTGGGAAGTAATTCCGGGTCTTGTAGGTGAGCAGTCACCGGTTAAGGTTGACGATAACATGCGCACAACATTGGATGGCATGTATGCTATCGGAGATCTCTCTTACGACGGATCATGTGCGCCTGGAGCAGTTCCGGCACCTCCGGGACGTAACCGTGGTTCAGGAATCCTCAACGCAGTATTCGCAGCTGTAGTTGCAGGACGTGACGCAGCAGAGGTTGTTAAGAATACAGCACAGCTTTCTGCTGATGATGCTCAGATCGAGCAGCTCAAAGAGGATGCATTTGCTCCGTTATTCAGAGAGAGCGGTATCAATGCAAAAGAGGTTATCTCTAAGGTTCAGGATGTTATGTGTCCGGTAGAGAACTCAGTATACATGAGTGATCAGCGTCTTGAGGAGTGCATCAGAAAGGTTGAGGAGATCAAACCGCTCGTTAGCCAGATGAAGGCTGATGACTTCCACAAAATGCTCGAGTGCCATGAGGCAGAGGCTATGGTTCTCTCTGCAGAGATGCAGTTCAGAGCTGCTTCAATGCGTAAGGAGTCCAGAGGATGGTTCTTGCGTGAGGATTATCCGCAGATGGACAACAAGAACTGGCTCAAGTGGATTACTGTTAAAGATGTAAACGGTGAGATGACATTTGATACAGAGAATGTTCCGATTGAAGAGTATCCGATCAAGCCACCTGTAATGGGTTAATAGATTATTGCTTATAGGAGGGTCGCAGAGGAAGTTTACACGTTCCTCTAGCGATCCTCTTTTTGCCCGGAAAAAAGTGTTATAATGGGCAGGGAGTTCTGCCTACAAATGATATTGTATCGATCACCGAGAAGCTTGACGGAAGAATGGCTTTGATGGGCGGATGGGACTCTGCGGTTGACAGGGAAGATGCAACTGAGGAGGAAATCCGAAAAGAAGTAAGGAGAGTGTGTGACGAGTGCGGTCACCTTAAGATGTTTATTCCGGCAGTGACATATGGATCTACTGCGGGAACTCTCTATCCGCATGTTGGGGAGATAATGAAAGACGAAATTGACAGATATAATGCAGAACACCCGAGGCAATAACCCCGGGTGAGAATGTTATAAATATTTTTTTGCGAATGCCGTGGCAGAGGACACACTCGCTGCGGCATCTTTTCCCTTAACATAGAAGAAATCGTCTTCTACAGGAATGCCCTTTGCTGCAAGACCTTTCTTTAAGAGGTCTACAGAATGCTTTGAAATGCTGGATGTTGAGAAAACAACAGCTTTTTTTACCTTTGAGCCGTCGATAGAAGCCAGATAATTTTTCATGTTCTTGTCGAGGCCGTAGGCATAGAGTGCACCGCCGATGAAAAGGATATCTGTATCCTCGGTGATGGCAGCGCCTGCTTTGTCAACGGAAACAGCATCAACGCCGCTTGTTGTGGCAATAGTATCTGCGATAGTCTTTGTGTTTCCTGATCTTGAATAGTATCTTACTGCAACGTTCATAATATAATCCTTTCACTAACACACAATTTGGAAGATTGAGCGCCAATAAATTGCGCTAAATATATTATATGACGCAGATGTTGTTTTGTCAATCGCAATATTCAATTTTTTAATCAAAACGCAGGTTGGCAAGCTTAAACGATAATAAAAGCTTAAGCCTTGAGTCGGGATCATTGAGATCTATGCTGTATTTTTCTTCGAAATTATTTATATGATAAACGACATTGTTGCGATGCATATTAAGTTTTTTGGAAACCTCGGTTGCGTTGCGGTCGTTTATCAGATAGTTATAGAGTATCTCCAGCTGGTGTCTGCTTTTCTTGGAGTCCGTATTCATCAATTCCAAAATGCATGGCTCGCAATAGAATACGAGTTTTTCCTTGATGGTGTTCTGGGACATCAGATCATATATCCAATAATCCTTAAAATAATATATTTTAGATTCGTTCTCGATAGCGAGACTCTTGTTCTTGGAAATAAGAGCTCTCGTGTTTGATGCCTGACGGTATGAGGCATAGAAATCACCGATCTCTCTAAACGGTCTGCTGATATAGATTTTGATGTCGTCTCGAGGAAAATCCTTGTAGAAGCGTACAAGTTGTTCGTTCAGATAATCCTTGTAGGTACGGATTTCGGATGTGGGCAGGTTGTATAAAACGAGTATGCTTTCCTTGTACGGGAATACACAGCATCCAACAAGAGTGTTTCTCAAGTAAGACAAAAAGAAGTGCTCCATTGATTTGCGGCGGATATCGGAATCAATGATGATAAGGCAGTAGCAACCTTCGTAATCAATATCGGTGTAGTATATACGGTCACGGATCTGATCCATTGGAGTGTCGGGGTTATCAAGCAGATCCATAAGGAAATAATCCGCAACAGAACGATCGCGCAGGAAATTGGCGCGCTGGTTTTCAAAAATATGTTGTAAATATTCGCAGAACAGTTCAAAAACGGACTGTTCGTAATCATGAGGTTGGATATCGGAGAAAAGAAGAACCGCATGGGCTACCGGTTCGCCGTCTACATTTATAACCCGGATATAATCGGAGTGTTCGCGGACGGTGTCAGTGCTGCGGATAGCAAAGCCCGATTTTTTGAGCTGTTCGAAGTCGTGAACTTTCTCGAAGTACTGAACGGAAGCGAGGTCGAGATAACCGTTTTTTAAGGCATTCTGGAAAAGGGTATCATTGAAATCGTCCATACCCTTGGTGTGCGCAAGGAGCTTTAGTGCCGGATCGTACAGAAGAACCGGTGATTTTATCATCTCGGCGCAGACATCTATGGCATCCTGCACAGAGCCGTCTTTCAAAATGACTGTATTGAGCTTGCGCTCCCATTCACGGAAGTCATTGTAAATGCCGATAAATTCGTTGAATCCTCTGGCAAGACCGCCCTTAAACGGGATCAGTATGGAGTAGCCGGAAACTTTGATGCTGTCTGCAGTGGCACAAAAATAGGCCGTGGGCAGAGCACTGGCATCCGGGATGTTGTTATCCCCGATGAGTTCGGTGACGTAAAGATATGACGGATCAAGTCCCTTGGTTGTCTCGGGCAGCAGCCTTACGCCGTTGATGGGCGTGGTGGCGTGCATGTTGGCAAAACCGTTTTCTGGATGACTTATCAAAAACCTGGTTATTATCATGGAAAGTGATAGTTTCATTTTTAATACTCCTTATACCCTATAGTGGCAAGTTTAGCACAATTTCGGCATAATTGCATCCAAAAAAAAGCCTTAAATCAACTGTAATGACAAATTGTAAAAAAAGGTTCGAAACGCAGGAAAGCATTTGACATGAACACAGGACATGATATAATCATCTTATCTATTTAATTTGAATTGGAGGTAAAACACATGTTAAACATTGATCAGAACCAGAATGGAGCAACACTTAGTTTCGCATTGGAAGGCAGACTTGATACCACAACTGCTCCACAGCTTGATGATGCTATAAAAGCAGCTATCGAAGGGGTTACAGAGCTTACTTTTGATCTTACAAAGCTTGAGTATGTATCCAGTGCCGGACTCAGAGTATTCCTGTCTGCACAGAAAACCATGAACAAGCAGGGTAAGATGGTTATCAAAAATGTTTCCGAGGAGGTAAACGAGGTATTTGAAGTTACAGGATTCTCAGATATCCTCACAATAGAGTAGTAAAAACTGTAAAGCTTTGCATTTGAGGGAACGCTATGAAAACAATTGATGTTGATGCGACGATAGATAATTTGACCAAAGTTTTGGAGTTTATCGACGTTAACCTAGAAGAGATAAACTGTGATATGAAAGATCAGATCGGGATAGATGTTTCAGTGGAGGAACTGTACGTTAATATAGCGCATTATGCGTATCCCGATGGTGTTGGTACGGCTACAATCTCCTATGATTTCACAGAAGATACGCGCACGGTAAAGATTATCTTGAAGGATAGCGGAATCCCATTTGACCCACTTGCTAAAGAAGATCCGGATATCACTCTTTCCGCGCAGGAGAGGGAGATTGGCGGACTTGGTATATTTATGGTCAAAAAGAATATGGATGAATTCCTATATGAATATACCGATGGATGTAACATAACGACCATCACAAAAAAGCTTTAGGTAACAGCAGTACCGGGGTTATAAAGCTATGTTAACTATGATTCTTAAGATGTCCGGCATCACACTGCTTTATATCCTTTTGGTGGCTGTAGTGTGGCGTTGGACTAAAGAAAAAGGTCTAAACACTAAACGAAAAATAATCATAGGTATCATTTTTGGCATGAGTTCGGTTATGTCCACTCATTTTGGAGTGCCATATGAGACTATGGTTGTCAATGTGCGTGACGTGGGTCCGCTCTCAGCGGGCCTGTTTTTCTCGCCCATTTCGGGCATTATCGCAGGATTGATAGGCGGAATAGAGCGATACATCGCAGGAACCTATTTTGGAGTGGGCAGTTATACAACTGTTGCCTGCAGCCTTTCTACGTGTCTGGCGGGTTTTGTGGCCTGGATACTTTACAGTAAAGTTTTCAGGGGCAAGAAGCCTTCGCCGTTTTATGCGTTTTTTATGGGCGCGGTTATGGAAGTATTCCATATGTACGCAGTATTTATCACGCATAAAGACGATATGCGTATGGCGTTTTCGGTTGTAAGCAAATGTGCCGTGCCAATGATCGTATTTTCGGGCATTGCACTGACCATATCATCCATACTTCTTCAGGTTCTTACAAAAGAATGGGTAAATCCATTTAAAAAGCATGATGCAGAGACAATTCCCGTTTCACAGAAGTTCCAAAGATGGTTGTTTATAATCACATCAATCGTGATAGTCGGAAACTTTGTATTTACATTTCTGCTGCAGACCCAGTCTACAGAGCAAAACTGCAAGGAAAATCTCGA
>CAJOQF010000317.1 GCA_905236295.1 uncultured Eubacterium sp.
ATTATCGTAAAGGCAAGCACGCTTAAGGACGCGGTCACAGCCGAAGAAAACGGAGCCTGCATGGTAGGAATGATAGCTCCTCTCATAAAGGAAGTCCGCCCGGCAGCAAATATCATTGATTCCGTAATCGCCGACTGCAAAAAAATCCTTTCAAACATAAACAGCTTTGCATTTTAAGGACATAGCCGCTTACGGTTATTTGTAACCCGGCCGGATAGATTTAACTTCTTCCCTGCAATCCCGGCATGCACAATGAATACTCTTTTCGGACAAATTTACTGTACTTTTAGGTAGAATTAGCTTGTGCCTCATATAAAGATTTGATAAAATATTATATATGCAGGTTACTTTTGAAAGTCGTTTTGTCAACACATTCAGATTATTGGGAAGGTGAATCATATGCAGCATTGGATTGCTCTTGTCGACGATGATGTCACTAATTTAAGAGCTTCTGGATACATACTCAATCAAAATAATATACGCACTGCTTCACTCACCTCCGGCAAACAGCTTCTCGATTTTATAGCTATTCATGATCCGGATCTTATTCTTCTCGATGTCAAGATGCCGGATATGGACGGTTTTGAGACTCTTGAGAAGCTTCGCGAAATGGAGAGTAAGCTCGGGAAGGAACCGACTCCTGTAATCTTTCTTACCTCTGACTCAGATACATCGACAGAGCGAAAAAGTTTTGAACTGGGCGTTGCCGACTATATCAAAAAGCCCTATGAGCCGGACATCCTTCTCGGAAGAGTTAACCGCGTACTCGACAGTCAGGACGCGCTTCTCAAATATAAGCAGGAAGCAGCGATTGACAATCTCACAGGGCTTTTCAACAAAACAGCGAGCAACACTATGCTCGAAAAAGCAGTCGAAAAACGCACCGGATATCTTCTCGTAATCGATCTTGATTCGTTTAAACTCGTCAACGACATCTACGGACACGAGATGGGTGACGAAGTTCTTATCGCGTTTTCACATATCCTTAAGCTCCACCTCAAAGACGCGGACATCTGTGGAAGAATCGGTGGAGATGAGTTTGTATTCTTCTCCGAGTCCATGAGCGGCGATTCGGATATAAAAAATTTTACAGACAGTCTGAACAATATGATTGCTTTGAAAGCGAAAGAGCTTTTGGGCGAGGATATGTATATTCCACTCGGAACCTCTGTCGGAGCGGTTTATGTAGGCGAAACGGACACAAGCTACTATGACTTGTTCAACCGTGCGGATTCGGCTTTGTATACCGTCAAGAAATCCGGCAAGCACGGTCACGCAATATATGACCCCGGTCTCACTCAAAACAATGACTTCAATATCAGTCTGAAGGATCTGTCAATCGTATTCGAGGAGAGAAACATGGAAAATTCCGCGTTCTCTCTGGACAGAGACTCGTTTATAAATGTGTATCGTTTCTTCATGCGTTATATCTCACGTTACAGAAGAAACGCTTGCAAAGTGCTCTTTTCGGTCACCTCAAAGTCTCCGATGAATCCGGTGCAGTTCTCGGAGAGATTTGATACCGCTATAGACAGGATTGCATGCAAGCTCAGGAAGAGTGACCTTGTCATCAAGGTCAGCAGCACACAGTTTTTTGTACTCCTGACGGATATCAAAAAAAGCGCCGTAAAACAGGTGATTGGCTATATAGTCAGACAGTGGGGCGAATATACAGCTGACCTGTTCGACCTGAATTACGAAAGTGAATTTCTCGAGGCGGAGACCATAGAGAAAGGCAATTCTGATGAAATCTGGATAGCTATCGTTGACGACAATCCCGAGTATCTCAAGAGCGCTGATGATATCCTCACACAGGCCGGGATGCGAACCAGCCCTCTCTCATCCGGCAGAGAGCTTATCACTTTCCTTGAAACTCATATTCCGGATGCCATACTTCTCGACATCGGAATGGATGACATGGACGGGTTTGCGACTCTCGATATAATCCAGACCGGAGATTTGGAAATTGCGCAGATTCCTGTCATCATGATGACATCGCGGGATATCGCCGACCTTGTATCAGACGTTTTCAAGCACGGCGCTATGGAGTTTATCAAGAAGCCTTTCGCGCCCGAAGCGCTTGTCACCCGCATAAAGAATATAGTCGAGCTTGTTCGAAGACAGATTGACTCTGCCATCGACCTCAAGAAAAAGACAAACGAGATGGAGAACACCTTCCGTCATATTCTCAGCTCGATAATCTGCGCGGTGGATGCGGAGGATTACAGCGGCACGGGCCACCCAAGCAGAGTAGCCGAGTACGCCAAAGAAATCGCAAGACGTTTCGGATATTCCGAAAAAGATCAGGAGGAGATTTTTATTGCTGCAATGGTTCACGATCTCGGGAAAATCTCTGTTCCGTTTGAGATACTGAACAAGCCCGGAAAACTCACTTCGGACGAGTATTCGATTGTGTGCAAACACACTCTGGTTGGTGCGGACATACTCAAAAACATTTCCGAGATGCCAAAGCTTGCAGTCGCTGCCAGATGGCATCATGAACGGTACGACGGCAACGGATACCCCGACGGACTTGAAGGCACACACATACCGATAGACGCCCGGATAATCTGTGTCGCGGACGCGTATGACGCCATGAGCAGCTTCAGAACCTACCGGAAAGCTCTCACGCAGCACGAGATAATCGAGGAGTTCAAAAAGGAGCGCGGAACACAGTTTGATCCGAAGTTAACCGATATAATGCTCGACATGATCGCCGAGGACAAGGAATTCAAAATGCGCGAAAAGATATAGTGTGTCTTTCGAAGCAGTGTTTGAGAGATACAGTTCATATAACGAAACACAAAGGAGACGATTGTACCTTACTCCGAAAATCATCTTTGGAGCAAGTCACAAACGTCTCCTCTTTTAATTTTGAACAAAGAGTTTTTTACGCATCCTTCAAAAAGGCAACATAACCCTTATAAGCCTCATAGATATCAGCCTTGCTCGTAATCTCCCACGGAGCGTGCATATTGAGCACAGCAACTCCCGAGTCGATTACCTTCATGCCGTAATTGGCCAGAATGTAAGCTATCGTTCCGCCGCCACCCTGGTCTACCTTGCC
>CAJOQF010000318.1 GCA_905236295.1 uncultured Eubacterium sp.
ATCCCTTATAACCTCATAGTCCGGGTCATCACTCGAGAATGTGTCATTTGCCCCCGGATTATGCAAGAATATACGGTCCGTACCCTTCGGTGCAATCACCACAGAATACGAAGTGCTCTCTCCGTCGACCTCTATCATATGCTCAGTTGAGACATATTTCCCAACCTGCTCCCTTACGATCGATCCAAACGCGTCATTTCCAATCTTTCCCATAAGGACAACATCCGCGCCGAGCACCTTCAATCCCAGACCGGTATTTGCTACGCTTCCTCCAATATGGACATCGGCGCCGCCCATTTCCAAAAGAGAGCCCGGCCGCAGAAGACTCGCCAGTGCGACTTCCGGATCATTTTTAAACTCCGGCGTTATGTCAAGGCAGATATGACCTGCCGCAACGATCTTTCTCTTCCTCATAAAACATCACCTACGCCTTCCCGCAGCATCCGAATAATTCCATTTTGCGTATAGTGGCTTCCTTTACCGCAGCAGTCTCCGCGAGCACAATATTCGTAAGTCCCATTCCTTTTTTATAAGCATTCACTGCCGCATCTGCTGCTGCCACATTAATGTCCGTAAATATATTAACCTTGCTTATTCCGGATTTGATGGCGTGCCGAAAATCCTCATCCGTAAGACCCGATCCTCCGTGAAGCACAAGCGGTACATCGATCGTTGCAGCAATCTTTTCTATCCTGTCAAAGTCAAGCTTCGGTGGAAGCTTATATGCTCCATGCGCGCTCCCCACCGCTATCGCAAGCGCGTCAACCTTTGTGCGATCAACATAATCCTTTGCCTGGCTTGGATCCGTGTAAAACGCACTCGGGTCTGTCTGCACGTCTTCACCTTCATTGTTACCCACATGTCCAAGTTCTCCCTCTATCGTAGCGTTATATGTATGCGCAAGATCTGCAATCTCTGCAACCTTCTTTACATTCTCCTCATATCCCAGCGTTGAGCAATCGTACATGACTGACGTAAAACCAAGTTCCAATGCATTCTTACATGTCTCGCTCTTGAGACCGTGATCGAGATGCATAACCACCGGCACAGAAGCCTTTATTGCCATCTCCTTTAACATCGGCGCCGTCATCTCGATTGGACCGAACGGAAAGAGCACTTCCGCAGTTCCGAATATCACCGGAGACTTCGTCTCCTCCGCCGCCTCTATTATCCCTCTGGCAAGCTCAAGGTTGCAGGCATTAAACAGCCCCACTCCGTAATGTTCCTTCTTCGCCTTATATAGCACCTCATTCATATTTACAAGCATAATTTTCCTCCGTTCTTTCGTTTTCTATGCGTTTAAATCTATTCCTTTTATGGTACGATCATACGGCTTTCACCCATTTCAAAATATGTTTATCATGCTCTATAAATACGACAGATTTGTTAAACAGAGATATGTTATTTACAACTGATTCTCCATATCCTTAAAATACTTGAGGGCTTTCTTGGCCGATTCAAGCTGGTTCTCAGCGGGTAACTCGCCCTCCAGGGTGATATAGCCATCATAGTTATCACGCTTTAGCACTTCAATATGCTTTCTAAAATCGATTACTCCGGTTCCAAAATCCGCTCTCTGATAGAATCTACCCATTGAATCCATCATCTCGGTCTTATCTTCGGTGGTTTTAAGATCTTTAAAATGGACAGCAACCACCTTATCCTTCAGCGCCTCGTATGTCGCGAGCGGATCCTCCATAGCAACGATCGGATTGCCCGTATCGTGCGAATACTTCAGTCCAGGTACCGCGTCGAATATCCTTAACATCTCGCCTATGCTTCCATGCGGAACCGCAGCGCTCTCCAGTGTCTCGGTGTTTACCGTAAAGCCCTTTTTTCCGGCATACTCAACGCACAGCCTTAAACCCTCGATATTGTTCTGAAATATCTGCTCTCTCGTACAGCCCGGTACAGGAGTATAACCCGTAGGCATAACGAGGAAATTTCTGCATCCTGCCTCATATCCCCTGTCGAAAACATCTTTTACTTCGGCAAATACCACATCTCTTTTTTCTTTTGTATCTGCCCCTGCAAAAGGCGCGATAATATCGATTGCCGAAAGCGTTATTCCAAATTCGTCGAGAGCTTCCTTTGCCTCCTTTCCGTCAATCTCAAAATGAAAACTCATCATATCGAGTCCATCAAAGCCGTTTTCCTTCGCAAACTTGACCAGATCCCTGAAGGACATCGTGCCGTTTTTCGCCGGTATCCCATGTTCGTTTAAATACGCAAACATCTCATCCACCGTTGGCTCCGCTCCGTCATATCCCATACTTCGCATGATTAAAATCTGAATAAAGCTTGGCTTTTTTATCCTTATCTCCCTGTCTATCATGAGAGACATAAGACTGTACTTCATATCTTCCTCCTGTCTAGGTGTCTTTACTGTCATATGACGATACTATAAAACCGCAAGTATCTTTCTCTCCATCTCAATATGCTCACGGACATACTCAAAAGAGCTTCGCCCCGGCTTAACCTGTCCTTCGAACTCCGAGGCGATATATCCGTCATATCCCGCCTCGTCCAGCACCTTAAGTACATCCGCATATGGGATCGTCGACTCCGTTCCGTCCTCAAGGATATCGATGAACTTACCGTGCATGAGCGGGCAGTATGGAAGTATCTTTTTAAGTCCTTCATAATCCGGAACCTTTGAGAACTGCATATATCCGTACATGGACTCAAACATCTGCATCTCAAAACCGTTGGCTTCTTTTTTTGCCATCTCTGCTCTTCCGTCTTCTCTCGACACATCATTGTAGCGAAGCTCTATAGCGAAATCGAGTATTTCCCTGCGAGCTCCGTTTTGAACCGCCCTGTCAAACTCCGCCTTATTCGGGCGGTTTGCGAGCATTCCGAAATCCGGCACAAACCCGAGATACTTCGACCCGGTCTCGACCATCATATTGTAATACTCTGTCATGATCGGACTTGTTGGGGTCTCCGGGTTATGGATCTCGACTGTCAAGATCACCCCGTATTCCCTTGCATATTTTTCAGCCATCTGCATAACCTTCGGTGACATCAAATACTGGCTCTTTAAAACCGGAGCCTCCAGCTGACTGGCGTTTTGCAGATCACGTATCAGGATCTTCAACATTTCCTGCTCATTTAGATCGCGATCCCATCTCTTTCCGCGATCCATATTTCCGTCGAGAGCGATAAGCTTAACCCCGTATTCGCGCTCAAATCTCTTGAGCTTTCCAGCGTACTCATCACTCAAATACGGATAATCCGGAAACATTGATGTCTGAACTATCTCAATTCCGTCCACCCCAAGTTCCGCACAGTGACGGTACATATCCTCGAGAGTGACCTTGTCGTTTACCCAGTCCTCAACATAAGAATGGGTAGTAACTCCTAATTTAATATTACTCATATCTTTTGCCCCTCCTTAGATATTTACCGCTTCATTAAGCGTCATTGTTTTTTCGTCACAGCTGTCGCACGGAGTGTACGCGTGCTCCGCTCCGGGCAGCGGCAGATACGGATTGCGGAACATAAGCGTAAGCTTGACATTATGTTCACCCGATGAAAGTCCACCCGGCATACGCACCTTTAAGGTGGCAGGAGTTTTGATCCCCCAAAACTCCTGGTATGCCTCCTTAAGTTCCCACGTCGCAAATTCTTTTCCGTTCAAGCACA
>CAJOQF010000319.1 GCA_905236295.1 uncultured Eubacterium sp.
ATCCCTTAGCAACGCCAGTAACAGTAACCTTTACTGTCCAGCTCTTCTTTTTCTTCTTAGAAGCTACAACAGTTGCCTTAGCTTTTACCTTGCCAGCATCACTTGAAGTAACCTTGATAGATTTCTTAGCCTGAGCCAAAGATACCTTCTTCTTGAATGTCACTTTTGCCTTTAATGTCTTTGTTTTTCCAACCTTGACTGTGTACGCTGCTTTAGTTGTTCCGGCCTTTGCTACGCTTGTTGCTTTCTGTGCTGATGCAGCCATTGCAGTAAGATTACCAACAGGTGCAAAGCTTAAGAAAGTTGTAGCTGACAGAGCAATTGCAAGCGGCTTCGCAAGAATTCTCTTGTTCATTAAATTCTCCTCCTTAAATTTAACAATTTTACACATTTAAGTGTTTGATAACTCTACAATATCAAACAAATCATCCCCTCAAACCCCAGGAAAAGATGTTTATATACACAATATTACCGCATATTTATACAAAAATTGTAAATATATGCGGAATTATCCCAATTCGGTGTTGCGCATCAGCGCGTAACCATGCTAATATGCTAATACGTCACAGTTTAGCTAGTTTTTTAATATTGGGGGATTTTTAGAACAATCCCGATCCTTCAGCGTAAACATTGACGACTCAATTCTTCCGGGCTGCAGACTCGATTGTTCTATCCTGGCTGCGGCCACTTCTCTGCCTCCTCATGCCTCATCGGCTGCCAAATCCATTTTTTTAAATTGATTTATCATCATATGAGGAATATAATGTTAGAAAGAGCTTGTCGTATACTATATTTCATTTATCAGAATAGCATCTTACAGGGAGGAGATGCGAAAGGAGGCGCCTATGTCTGATAATTATAGACTCTACGATTATGACGATCTCAACCAACAGAACGATTCCTTAGAGGCTTTAACGCAACAATGGGGACGTTTTCTCCTGGAAAAGCGCAAATATACAGACCTCAACAATGTCGAACAGAAATATCTGTTAAATTTAAAAAATAACCATTTTACGGATTAGTATTCCATAATAATCCTCAACGTGAAAGAGAGTCCCTCGTTGGACTCTCTTCCTATTATATATGGTTATTCAACTGTAATATTTCCTATATCTGCCTGAATGGAAAGTCGCGGTCCGTTTCCATTTTGCGAAAAGTTTCTTCCGCAGGAATTTCCACCAAAGCTGATCTTTCCAAGATCTGCATCAAGATCCACTCTCAGCGATTCCAGATCGGAAAGACCCGTAACACTTGCATTTCCGGTGTCGCACTCAACATCCATATTTTCTGAGAACAAAACATTTGCACAGTCAACATTTCCAATATCACTCTCAATGCTAACACTCTTCGCCTGCATATTATCAACCCGCACATCTCCTGTATCGCTCTCCAGATTAAGTGAATCAATATCCACACCGGAAATTCTGATGTCGCCGACATCCAGTGACAGATCTGCATTTGTAAGCGAATTTCTCTCCGGAACAGTAATTATCACCCTGCTCTCATTCTTTTTAAACCCAATGATGTCCGCAAATGCACCTGAGCTTTGGCGTATCTTTAAAACACCATCCTCAACCACCCACTTCGGAGTGAATTTCTCGCGATTTGCCGATGCCTGCACGCTGAATTCATTGCCTGATGTAATGAGCACATCTGCCAACGACACTTCCAGATCTATGCTGGAAAAATTATCAGCTGAAATGCCTGAATCGCTTGCCATACTTGGAATATCCATTACCGAATCAGTGTGATGTATGCCCACATGCCTTGCAATTCCTATCACCACGCACGCACATGTTACCACTGTAATTATTGCCAAATAAACTGATCTCTTCATATTACAATTCCTTTCCGAACGCGCTCTTGATTATACCGTGTGCTATCGCTGTGAGAGGCCATATTATCCAGGTGATTCCCCAATCAAATGTCAGGAAACTCCAGATGAGATATATGGCTGTGACCGTTGGCCACCAGACTGACATGACTGTTCTCAAGCCCTTGTTCTCATAATACACTTCATCATCAGATACGTTTGACGGCTGCCTGTTGTCCTCTGTAAACTCATGTCGGCCAAGTCCCAGCAGGCACACGTATCCACCTTTCTGACATCCGGCAGAGACAAAGAGAAAAACCGCAACGCCGACCATTACCAGAACCAATGCTCCTCCCAAAGTATCTATGAAAGGTGAATTCCTGCTCACAAAATGTAAAACTGCCGCCGGCACTGAACACATTATGCAAAGTACAACTCCCAATACCATTGACATCGTATGTATCATCCTGAAATTTTCTCTCTGCGATTTAACATATTCCATTGTTGCAAAGTCCAACGCGCAATTCTTGAGTTCATTCCATTTTTTTCCGCGAAGAGATGACCATATAATAAGTCCAACTCCGGCTGCTATACACACAAAGAGCAATATTACACCCAGTGCCGCATATCCTTCATTTCCGCCAGGCAATGAATTTAATCCTTCACGAGCCAGGCCGCTAAGCACAATAATCGGTACAGAACATATAATAACCAGAAATACTCCAAACGCTCTGCCATAAGACCACTTTGAGTTATTCCTAAGGAACGTTTTCACCTCATCAAGTGAAGCTATCCGTTTTGCCTCCACATTTTCTTCGTGATTAACTATCTTTTCTATTCCAATTTCCTGTGCTATCTCATCGAGATTTCCAAACTCAGAGATTACCACGCCCACTGCCTCATTCTCGGCACGTCCCTCAGCTATAAGTTCGCTGTAGCGATCCTCCATCATCTGAAGAAGCTCCTCCTTCGCTCTTATGACCTCGGGTGTGTTCGGCAGATTCAAAAACATATTCTCTAAGTAATTTCTTATCGTATTCATCCCTCATCCTCCAAACTAACAATCTTTTTCTGAATAAACTTCTCAACAACTTCCTTCGTAAGCGCCCATTCTTCGCATTTCTCCGCGTAATAAGCTCTCCCCTTTTCCGTTATCCTGTAATACGTGCGTCGGTTATTATCATTCTCATTTACAAATGACTCAACATAACCGTTTTTTTCCATCCGCGTAAATGCCGAGTAAAGTGTTGTCTGCTTTATAACATATTTTTCATCCGACATAGCCCGGATCCGTTTTTGAATCTCGTACCCATATGACTCACTTTCAAGCAACAGGTAGAGGATCATGGTATCATTGTAGCCCCGGATGACATCACTGCTTATCTGTACCACCTGGCATTCCTCCTCTCATAAACAATCTATAAACGTCTGTCGTACTACTACTGCCGTACTATGTGTGTCGTACTACGTCTGTCGTAATAGTAATATCATCTTATCTTCCACTTGTCAACCCTTTTTACATAAAAAATGCCGCCCTAAGGCGACATTTTATAAATTTCTATATATTATTATAACGCTTCTTTCCATTCAGCTTCCTTAAATCCCGTAAGAACCTTATCTTCCGTAATCAAAAGCGGTCTCTTTACAAGCATCCCATCGGACGCCAATAGTTTGATCTGGTCTTCCTCGCTCATATCCGGAAGCTTTTTTGACAGCTCCATCTGTCTATAGAGCTGTCCGCTGGTGTTGAAAAATCTCTTGAGCGGCAATCCACTTTTTTCATACATTTGTCTAAGTGTATTCTCATCCGGATGATCTCCCTTAATATCGATCTCCGTGTACTCTATCTTGTTATCATCCAGCCATTTAAGCGCTTTCTTGCAGGTTGAACACTTTGAATAACAATAAACCTTTACCATATTCCTCCCCCTTTTCCATCAGAGTTAATTGTTTCGCATTGTTTTCTTAATCAATTTGCATTGCTAATACATTAATCTTTTAATGTATTAAATTTTCCTAATTTTTGCGTATTTTCCATGCTATTATTGACTTTTAGCCCAATGTCTGATATTATTCTTGCATGGTTCTTGCTAATCTCGGTTAATATTATCATATTATTAACAGCGACTTCATTCTTATGTCACATTTAGAGATTAACATACAACCATGTATATTTAAAGAATACTTTATTTACTCTCCCCCTCAATGCATCTCTCGATTCATGCATACACAGCAGGCACCCTCGCCTGCTGTTTTTTTATTTTCAAGTCTCGTCCTGAGATATATCAATTGTTCTTCTTCCACTCGATAAACTGCGCCAGCCTCTCTTTATTTGTCGGGAATATCAGCTCAAAGTCTTCAAGTGTCAATCCTTCGTTCTTATTTAAGAAGGTAAGGAAGTCCTTAAACTCCTCATCATTTTTCTTCTTCTCCCATACAGAATAGCCAATCTCTTCTTTGTGGTTGTCATAGTCAGCCTTCACTTCATTGATCTGCTGAGCGGCCTCGGCACTTCCCTCCACAACCTCAATCGGCTCTGAATAGTCTCCTCGTATGTGAGAAATCAGCCAACCCATATAATTGTTGATATGTCTGACACTGTCCGCAGCACTGACTGCCGCAAAAACTTTTTTCTCGTCAAGTCCCGCGGTCTCAAGCAATATATCTATATCAGCCTCGACAAGTCCATTGTGTCCTACCAGCTCGTCGTAAAGCTCCTCAAACTGATAGCGTGGAATACGCATCTGGCGATAAGCCGATGTTGCATTCTCTTCGATGCTCTTTGCTGCATCACTCTCCGCTTCGATCCATTTCTCCTCCGGCTTGTTTTCGTAAATGGTAAACTCAATTTTCTTTATCGGGCGTCCCTCGCGAAGTCCCTCAAACTCAAATCGAATGTTGGACTTTTGCTGCATCTCCTTCTGCGCCGGAATCAACACCTGGGTCTTGAACTTGTACCAGTCGGTGTACATCTTTTCATTTGAAACATGCTCATAGAGGTAATCCCAATCGATGTCCTCCTCCGATTTGTACGCATTGATCTTCTTGCGCACCGGAGTCTCGTCTACATTAGCAACGCCGATCATAAACTTAAGCTCGCTTAATCGATAGGTGATCTTGACGCCTGCACCCTTAAACTTCTTTATTTTATAAGAGTGAAGATTTAAAATCTCGTAAAGACGCTTCGCATAGCCCTTAAGCACAGTAACCATCGCAATATTCTCAGTCGCATACCTGCCGTTATTTAGCTCGAAAAGATGCGGCTCAAGATTGTCATGAAATTTTATCTCGAGAATATTGTTCTCATAGTTGGCATCTGTGATGATAGCAAATGCCTTGAATCCGGACTTAGTATCGACAACCATAGAATGACCCGTAAGAAGCTTTGACGCCATCTTCAGGTCTCTGTATATATTCTTTCCTTTTTTGATAATGCGATTGATATCAGAAGGATAAAGCTTTGCGATAAGCTCATTGCGGCCATTGTTCTTGTTGCGCTCGAGCTGGATGCGTGACATAGCGATATTCATGATATCGGTCTCGAGATCCGTGGCACGAAACTTCGCTGCCACAAGTTCATTTGATTTGCGAAGCAACAGCTCCTCATTGCCATAGTAAGCTAACTCATTTTTCACAGACATAGAAAACCTCTTGTTTTGATACTGTAGTTTCTTTTTTAGCTGTTTATAATTTTATTGCATTTGGGATACAAAGTAAAGAACTATCCTGAGGTTTGGTTTCATTTTAGGAGGTTTAATCGTGCTGCCCTACTGCAGACCTCAGTATTTCCAAGCATTACGCGATTTTATTTGTAAGAATTTACATAAAAAAATGTGTTTCAATTTAAGAGGTTTAATGTAAATTCCCCCCTATTTATAAGTGATTTCTCCTATAATTAACGCATATATGAGGTTTCATTTCAAGAGGTTTTTTGATTATTTTGGCTATAATCCGGGTTGGTGTCAATTTAAGTGGTGTTAGTTTCCACTTTAGCTGAAAAGAACCTCTTTTTAGGAGAGTCAAGTTTCATTTCTAGTGTTCGGAGTATCATTTCAAGCTGATTAA
>CAJOQF010000320.1 GCA_905236295.1 uncultured Eubacterium sp.
AACATAAGTTCTAAAAAGAAGAGAATGCCAATAGTTTGGTTTATCATTTAGTAAGTTTTGAGTCTTTGCAGACGCTGTTATAAAAAACAGTTGACACGACAAAATGTTTGTACTATAATATGGAGCGTGACTGGATTTTTATGTGCCATTGCCCCGGTGCAAAAAGTCCTAAACAAAGCAGCAAACAGTGGGTTTCGGACATTTCCCACAGAGGTTTGCATATAGGTACAGGAGGAAACGAAGGATGAAGACATATGTTGCGAAAGCATCCGACGTAGAGAGAAAATGGTATGTGATCGACGCTGACGGAAAGAACTTAGGACGTCTTTCTTCAGAGGTTGCAAACATACTGAGAGGCAAGAAAAAGCCTATTTATACACCATCTGTTGATACAGGTGATTATGTGATCATCGTAAACGCAGAGAAGGTTGCAACTACCGGTAAAAAGCTTGATCAGAAGATGTACTATCATCATTCCGACTATGTTGGCGGGATGAAGGAGACTACTCTTCGTGATATGCTTCGCAAAAAACCGGAGTATGTTATCACTCACGCTGTCAAGGGTATGCTTCCGAAGGGAAAGCTTGGACGTCAGATGATAAAGAAGCTTCACGTCTATGCAGGACCTGAGCATGAGCATGCGGCACAAAAGCCGGAAGCGCTTGATATTTGATTAGGAAAGGAGAGATAACATGGCTGCAAAAACTTTTTATGGCACGGGCAGAAGAAAGTCATCGATTGCGCGTGTATATATCACACCCGGTAGTGGTAAAGTGACTATCAATAAGAAAGATATGGATGATTACTTTGGTCTTGAAACACTCAAGATCATCGTTCGTCAGCCTTTGGAGGTAACCGGTACCGCAGATAAGTATGATGTAAAGGTTACTGTTCGCGGCGGCGGATTCACCGGTCAGGCAGGAGCTATCCGCCACGGTATCGCCAGAGCCCTCAACAAGGCAGATGAGGAGTTCAGAGCTCCGCTCAAGAAGGCAGGTTTCCTCACTCGTGATGCGAGAGAGAAAGAGCGTAAGAAGTATGGACTCAAAAAAGCCAGAAGGGCACCGCAATTTTCGAAAAGATGAGATTACCTGCGGGATTCAGACATGGAAAAAGGCATCTTGCAAGCTTGCTTGCAAAGGTGCCTTTTTATATGTCTGAGATTCCATAGGAATCCAGTAACGAGCGAGACGAAGCGAAGCGATCGGAGTCGAGCCTTCTTGCCGGATTCTGCAGATAATCCGAAGCATCAGCGAGTCGAGCACTTCACTGGTTACCATTCACGGCTTGCAGTGCTTAACCGCAAGCCTTTTAGGATTATTCAGCCGTGAATAGTAACCAATGCAGTTTTGATTTGTGGAAAAATGATTTGACAATTTGGGGGTTTAGGTGTATATTGAACATAGATAGGGCGTTACCGATAGACGGCTAACCCCGTTTTAGTGAAACGAATAGACCGTCATACCGTGCGGGGTGTGGCGGTCACTTTTTTGCGTTTATATCTTTTCCGAGGGCGTAGCCTACGGAAAAAGAAGCGAAGCATAAACTAAAAATAGCTATAATCTCCATACACAAGCCCCCTTTCGTTAGGATCAGGGGGCAAATGCCCCCTGTCGAGAGCTAACCGCCTACCATCTTTGGCAACGCCTGAGTTCATTATAAACCATTCCGGTGAAAAACACAAGAAAAAGTTCGCTGGAATCTCGACACCACTATATATTGAATTGCAGAAGGATGAGATATATGTTTATATATTATTGCAGTTTTGCCGGTTCCTCCATAATAAATAGGATGTGTTCTCTCACCGGTGGTCGACATTTTTCATAAGAAACCAATAAATGTAGCTTATTACTGTTTATGCGATTGTTATCTTTAGGGACAGGAATATCAATCAATGAATCTTCATCTTTGAAGGATATCTCAGAAAGTATCCTTCTGTAATCTCCATCGTCATACTCTACAATATAGTCAATACTCGTATGAAAGACATCTGCCAATGATTTTAACATCTGTATATCCGGCTCAGTGATCCCGTTATCGTATTTATAAATATTTTGCTGGCTTGTATTTACAAGATCTGCCAGTGCCTGCTGGCTCATATTCCTGTCTTCACGTAACTCTCGGAGTCTGTTCAATCGCATGGGTGAATCCTCCTATAGTTTGGTCTTTATATTCACTCTGTTCTTATATATATTATATTATATGTCGAAAGGTAAGATAAAAATCGAAGGAAATAATCGGGTTGATTTTTCATTGGGAATCTGTTATTATGATGGTAGGAAAAGGGAAGCGGTTTGTTTTGTGTGAGGCCGGAGTGAAAGGGAGAAGATAATTATGACAGATGAGGAAAGACTTCATGAAGAGGATTTGCAGCGCATTCGCGGGTTTCGTATGATCGATGATGATTTTATGAATGCCTGTCTTGCTGATAATCTGAAGGCAACAGGATTGATTCTGAGGATTGTGCTGGGTGATGACAGTATTGAAGTTACGGATGTAAAAACGCAGTATCTGGTTAAAAGCCTGACCGGGAGAGATGTTTGGCTGGATGTAAGGGCAAAGGATGCACGTGGGCGGCTGATGAATATCGAGATACAGAGGGATGATAAAGGTGCCGGAAGAAAGAGGGCACGATATCACTCCAGTGTGCTGGATTCGAATTGGTTAAAACCGGGGCAGGATTTTAATGATCTTCCGGAATCATATGTGATTTTTATTACAGAGAATGATGTTTTCGGAGGGAATCTGCCGATATATCACATAGAGCGGAAGATAATTGAGTTAGATGATCCGTTTGGCGATGAAGAGCATATCATATATGTTAACGGAGCCAATGAGGATAGCAAAACAGAATTGGGTAAGATGGTACACGATTTTATGTGTACAAACCCGAGTGATATGTATTATGAGGAACTTGCCGAGAAAGCAAGGTATTTCAAGGAAACAGATGAGGGGGTGAAGGTTATGTGCAAGGTTATTGAGGATATGAGGAACGAGACAGCGTGGAGAACAAAGGTTGAAGATGTTAAGGGAATGCACGCTGTAGGCATTTCAAAAGAGCAGATTGCCAAGGCGGCGAATCTGACAATAGAACAGGTTGAAGAGATTATTGGTGAGAAAAGCGCATAAGGGAAAGGCATGGAGCTTGTTTATTTGATTTTTCTGGCCGCTTATCTGTGAGAACAGGTAGGCGGTTTTATTATGCACATGCCCACAGTTGGATACATGCAGCGTAGCTGCATGCGGGCGGCGCAACGAGTAGGCGGATAGGTCCTCCTACTCGATTTCAAATAGTGAATACCATGCTTGAAAACGGAGTATGAGTTTAAGCACCATAATGAGATGTTCTGAGGTATCTGACAGTTTTTTCAAAAGAGTCCGGTATGATGTATATGTAGCCGGAAGTAATGTGGATATAAGAGAAAGGAGTGATGACTTATGACGGCAATTCTTGTTTTCATGGTAGAGATGATGGTGGTTTGTGGCATATTTGGACTGGTGGGTACGGTACTTCTCTTATCTGCCAGATCTGAAGCAGAAGATAGTGATTTTTCAAAGGAAAGGAGTGGTTTTATGTGTAAGAAAAACGGAGTTGTTCGTCATATTGCAAAAGTAATGGTTCTTGTTATGATGGTCTGCCTTGGGTACATGGGAAATTCAAAAGCGTCAAATAAATATGATTGCCGCGATGCGGAGGAGCATTTGAGGAAGACAGCCCGAATTTAGAGGGCAATACGTTGATGCTGTTCATACTGTTGACAGTCGTGGCAATTTGAGGAAGACAGCCCGAATTTAGAGGGCAATACTTTGTTTTGGTGTTTTGTACCACCGTATGAACCATTTGAGGAAGACAGCCCGAATTTAGAGGGCAATACGTTGATGCTG
>CAJOQF010000321.1 GCA_905236295.1 uncultured Eubacterium sp.
CTCTTCCTTACCTCAGAGCAGACGGTAAGAGCCAGGTTTCTGTAGAGTATGATGAGAACGGAAAGCCGAAGAGACTTGAGGCTGTTGTTCTCTCTACACAGCATGACGAGGATGTTACTCAGGAGCAGATTCATGCTGATGTTAAGAAATACATCTTCGACGAGATCCTTCCACAGGAGCTCATCGATTCAGAGACAAAGTTCTTCATCAACCCGACAGGACGTTTCGTTATCGGCGGACCTAACGGAGATGCAGGTCTTACAGGACGTAAGATCATCGTAGACACCTACGGCGGATATGCCCGTCACGGCGGCGGTGCTTTCTCAGGAAAAGACTGCACAAAGGTTGACCGTTCAGGTGCATACGCAGCCAGATATGTTGCAAAGAACATTGTTGCAGCAGGTCTTGCAGACAAGTGTGAGATCCAGCTCTCATACGCTATCGGTGTTGCAAAACCGACCTCAATCATGGTTGATACATTCGGCACAGGTAAGCTTGC
Source organism: uncultured Eubacterium sp. (assembly GCA_905236295.1). GTDB lineage: Bacteria > Bacillota > Clostridia > Lachnospirales > Lachnospiraceae > Eubacterium_C. The sequence continues at coordinate 500 of CAJOQF010000321.1, forward strand.
CGATGACAAGATCGTTGAGATTGTAAGAGAGAACTTTGACCTCCGCCCGGCAGGTATCATCAAGATGCTTGACCTTCGTCGTCCGATCTATCGTGCAACAGCTGCATACGGACACTTCGGAAGAACAGACGTTGATCTTCCTTGGGAGGCTTGCGATAAGGTTGACGTATTAAAGAAGTATCTTTAATTCTCAGCACACAGGCTATTTAGAAATATTTAATACATAAAAATAGAAAATGATGTTATACTATTCTTGTCTGAATATTTGTAATTAGGAAGTTATTTTATGAAGCTTAGAACAAGATTGTTGGCATCATTTTTTATTATATTAGGCATCCCTATTGTCGCAGCGTGCCTGGGGCTTTTTGTATTCTCTAAAGTCGAGACGAAGCATCTCGAAAAGGAGTACAACTTCGAGGGAAATGTCGGATTTATATCGGGTTTTGCCATACAGCTTCTGGCTGATATGTCACAGAGCGATTACGATAATATCAAGGCTCTTGTCGACAATTCGCCGAAGCTTTTGTATGATGAAGATTATCTCGGATTAAAAAATGATGAGCTGAACCTTAGAGAATCATTTCTTATCCTCAGAAACGGTGAGGAGATCGCTTTTTGGGGCGGACCGGCGGAGAATAGTATCCCCGGACTGCTTAAATCTTACGAAAAAGAAGGATCTGACATCATGTACGCCGATGAGACGGCCAGTGCCCTCATCAGAAAGCTTGACTTTAAGGGCGTTAAAGGGGAAAATATGAGTATATTCATGGTCACTGAGATCAATCATATTCTCCCGGGATTGCAGAACTTTATGTCGGAATATGTCATGGTGCTTCTTTTTGCTCTGATTTTTACGGCTCTCCTGTTTATAATATGGAATTACCAGGGCATCACATCACCTGTTGCGAAGCTCTCTCGTGCTATGAAGAATATTGAGGAGGGCAACCTCGATTTTGAACTTAAGCCTGAGAGCGATGATGAGATTGGTGATCTCACAAAACAGTTTGACGAGATGCGTATAAGGCTCAAGGCAAACATGGAAGAAAAGCTAAATGCCGAGTCGGAAAACAGGATCCTGATAAACAATATCACCCATGACCTGAAGACCCCTATCACTTCGATCAAGGGTTATGTCGAGGGAATAATGGACGGAGTGGCTGACACTCCGGAGAAAATGGATCGCTACATCCGCACCATCTACAACAAGGCCAATGAGATGGACAAGCTCATAAATGAGCTTACGGCATACGCCAACATAGATACCAACCGCACACCATACAATTTCAACAAGATCAGCGTTGCAGATTACTTCGGGGATTGTGTCGAGGAGTTCAAGCTCGATCTCGAGGACAAGGGTATTCGTCTCACTTACAACAATTACGTTTCCGAGGATGCTGTCATTATCATAGATCCGGAGCAGCTTCATCGCGTGCTTTCAAATATCATCGGTAATGCCTGCAAGTACATGGATCGCAGCAAAGACGAAAAGATCATAAATATCCGCATCAACGATGAGGATGATTTCATCAGAGTTGAGGTTGAAGACAACGGTCTCGGAATTGCCAAGGCGGATATTGAGCACATATTTGACAGATTCTACCGCGCTGACGAGTCGCGCAATTCGACTACAGGCGGTAGCGGCATCGGACTTTCGATAGTCAAAAAGATCATAGAAGACCATGCCGGAAGGGTTTGGGTCACCTCCAAGCCCGGAATCGGAACAATCATATATTTCGTTATAAGAAAGTACAAGGAGGGTTCGGATGAGTAAGATATTGATAGTAGAAGACGAGGAGTCGATAGCAGAGCTTGAGAGAGACTACTTAGAGCTGTCGGGTTTCGAGGTTGAGGTTGAAAACGACGGAACAGTCGGTCTTTCAAAGGCATTATCAGACAAATTTGATATGATAATCCTGGATCTTATGCTTCCGGGAACAGACGGTTTTGAGATCTGCCGGGAGATCAGAAAAGAAAAGAATGTCCCGATACTTATGGTGTCAGCTAAAAAGGATGACATCGACAAGATCAGGGGACTTGGTCTTGGCGCAGATGATTACATCACAAAACCGTTTTCGCCGAGTGAGCTTGTCGCAAGGGTCAAGGCTCATATCGCCAGATATGAGAGACTTATCGGAGCAAATCCGATGGAGAACGAGATAATCGAGATCAGAGGCTTAAAAATCGACAAGACAGCCAGACGTGTGTGGGTAAACGGCGAGGAAAAACAGTTTACTACAAAAGAATTTGACTTACTTACATTCCTTGCACAGAATCCTAATCGCGTATTTAAGAAGGAGGAGCTCTTCTCCGAGATATGGGATATGGAGTCTGTAGGAGATATCGCTACCGTCACGGTACATATCAAAAAGATCAGAGAGAAGGTAGAGCTGGACAATTCAAAACCCCAGTACATAGAGACTATTTGGGGCGTGGGTTACAGATTTAAGTTGTAATGGCACTTCGGACACTGAGCTTGTCGAAGTGACATTAAAAAAAGAAAGGAATAAGATATGGAAAATTTAGCAGATAACTGTACACACAACTGCAGTACCTGTGCAGCAGCGTGCGCTGTAGATGAAAACGGAGAACCGAGAAAGAGCATCTTCCAGAGAATGGAGCAGGTTGCGGATGCCATGAGCGAGATCGGTGAGGAGAACATCCTTAAGATATTAAATGAGCAGATCGCAGAGTGGGAGGCCGAAGAGGGAGAACCCCTCACGGCAGAATAAACCGGTCGCAGACCAGAGGCTTCGGTCACTGAGCCTGTCAAAGTGACAATATAAGAATGAAAAGTTTGTAACAAGGAGAATAACAAAATGGCAAAAGATAAAAAGCTTGTAGAGGCAATCACCTCGATGGAGGAGGATTTTGCGCAGTGGTATACTGACGTGGTAAAGAAGGCGGAGCTTGTAGATTATTCAAGCGTCAAGGGATGTATGATAATAAAGCCTGCCGGCTTCGCAATTTGGGAGAACATCAGAAACGAACTTGACAGACGTTTCAAGGAGACCGGTGTTGAAAATGTATACATGCCGGTGTTTATACCTGAGAGTCTCCTTCAGAAAGAAAAGGATCACGTTGAGGGATTTGCTCCGGAGGTTGCCTGGGTTACAAAGGGCGGACTCTCTGAGCTTACTGAGCCTTTGTGTGTACGTCCGACATCTGAGACACTCTTTTGCGATTTCTACAAAAACGATATTCAGTCATACAGAGATCTTCCGAAGGTCTACAATCAGTGGTGTTCGGTCGTGAGATGGGAGAAGGAGACAAGACCTTTCCTTCGCTCCAGAGAGTTCCTGTGGCAGGAGGGGCATACCGCCCACGCTACCAAGGAGGAGGCTCACGAGCGTACAATCCAGATGTTGAATCTGTACGCAGACTTCTGTGAGGAGTATCTCGCTATGCCGGTTGTACGCGGCCAGAAGACCGACAAAGAAAAATTTGCCGGAGCGGACGCCACATACACTATCGAGGCAATGATGCATGACGGCAAGGCTCTCCAGTCCGGTACAAGCCATGACTTCGGAGACGGATTTGCAAAATCATTTGAGATACAGTATACAGACAACGAGAACAAACTCAAATACGTATATCAGACATCATGGGGCATGACCACCAGACTTATCGGCGCCATTATCATGGTTCACGGTGATGATTCGGGACTTGTGCTTCCGCCGCGTGTCGCTCCTACACAGCTTATGATCGTTCCTATCAGACAGGATAAGGATGGAGTGCTCGACAAGGCGATGGAGCTTAAGGGCAAATTATCTCTCCTTTGCAGAGTAAAGGTAGACGATAGCGACAAGTCTCCGGGATGGAAGTTTGCAGAGCAGGAGATGAGAGGTATTCCGCTCCGCCTTGAGGTTGGACCGAAGGATATAGAGAATTCACAGTGTGTTCTTGTCCGCAGGGACACAGGAGAGAAAATGACTGTAGCCTTTGACGAACTTGAAGATAAGGTGCCTGAGCTTTTAGAGCAGATCCAAAACGATATGTTCGAGCGTGCAAAGGCACATAGAGACAAGCATATATATGATGCGCACGACTATGATGAGTTCTGTGACATAGTAGTCAACAAACCGGGATTCATACGTGGAATGTGGTGCGGAGACAAGGCTTGTGAGGATAAGATAAAAGAAGATACAACTGCCACCAGCAGATGTATACCTTTCGAAGATAATGAAGTGATAAGTGATAAATGTGTTTGCTGCGGCAAGCCTGCAAAGAAACTTATCTACTGGGGAAAGGCTTATTAAAATTGGTAGTTCGAATTGATTTGCCGAAAAATGTCAGATTTGTAATCGACACCTTAAAAAAAGCCGGATATGATGCCTACGCGGTGGGCGGATGCGTGAGAGACGCAGTGCTTGGTATTACTCCCAAAGACTGGGACATCACCACGTCTGCGCTTCCCAAACAGATAAAATCTCTGTTTAAGCGCACCGTCGACACCGGAATACAGCACGGTACAGTGACGGTTCTTGTGGGAGATGAGAGCTTTGAGGTTACCACCTACCGCATAGACGGTGAGTACGCCGACCACAGACATCCCGCCGGGGTGGAGTTTACCACCTCGCTTAAGGAGGATCTCTCCCGCCGGGATTTCACTATAAATGCGATGGCATACAACGATGAGGTTGGATTTGTCGATGAATTTGGCGGCATGAATGACCTGAAAAACAGAATAATCAGGTGTGTGGGAACGCCTCATTGCCGTTTCGACGAGGACGCACTTAGGATGATGAGAGCTGTGCGGTTTGCTGCGCAGCTTGACTTTTCAATTGAAAAAGAGACTATGGACGCGATCTGCGAC